>VFKJ01000233.1 GCA_009885595.1 Myxococcales bacterium
CACCAACCCCGCGCCGCTGGCCTGCGTGAGCGTCGCGCGTTCGCTCACCTGGGTCGATCGCCCGCACGTCACCTCGGTGCAGCCGCTGGCGGTCTGCAGCCAGGCCCAGATGCAGCGGCTCGCCATCGAGGGCGTGAACTTCCTCACCGTCGACGGCGTGGGCCCACAGCTCACCGTGGGCACCGCGGTCTTCTCGCCGACGCCCGGAGGATGCACGCCGCTCACCGGTCCCAGCGAAGTGGTGCAGCAGTGCACCTCGCTCACCCTGACGGTGCCGCAGGGCACCTTCGCGCCGGGCACCTACCCGGTGGTGGTGACCAACCCCGCGCCCGCGGACTGCGCCTCGTCTGAGGTGCTGACGCTCGAGGTGAGGCCGCCGCCGGTCATCACCGACGTGGCGCCGCGCAACGTCTGCTCGGGCGCCGCGGTGGTGACGCTCACCGGCACGGGCTTCATCTCCGGCGCGAGCGTGAGCATCGACACCGTCGCGGCCAGGTCGGTGGCGGTGAACGCCGGTGGCACCTCGGCCGCCGCCACCTTCGCCCAGCTCGAGCCGGGCGGCCCCTACGCGGTGGCCCTCGACAACGGAGACGGCTGCGCCACCACCGCCGCGCTCACCGTCAACGTCATCCCCGGGCCGCAGCTGTTCTTCGTCGACCCGCCGGTGGCCTTCAACGGCATCACCACCCAGGCGACCGCCTACGGCACCGGCTTCACGGGCTCAGTGCAGACGCTCTCGCTGGTGCCGATGGCCGGGGGCGCCGCCTTGCCCCTGCAGTTCACCACCTCGGCGCTCGAGCCGGGGCAGGTGCAGTTCGTGGTGCCTGCGGGGACCGCGGCGGGGCGCTACCAGCTCTCCCTCACCGACGGTTCCTCGTGCGGCGCGATCCTCGATGACGCGTTGACCATCGTCGACCAGGCGACGCTGGTGCTCGCCACGCCCTCGATGACGCCGGCGTTTGGTTACACCGGCACGCAGACCGCCGTCACCATCGACGCTGCGAGCGGCGGCTTCCTCGCGGTGCCGCGGGTGTACCTGAACCCGAGCAACGCGACCGCCAGCACGGTGGCGGCGCCCATCGGCGCGGTGAGCTTCCTCTCGGGCTCGCGCCTCACGGGCCTCGCGCCCACCACCTCTCTTCCGGTCGGCAGCTACGACCTCATCGTGGTGAACCCCGACGCCACGGTCGGTGTGGCTACCGCGGCGTTCCGCGTGGTGGCCCAGCCCCCGCCGACCGTGACGTCACTTTCTCCCGGCAGCGTGTCGAACGCGAACCCGCAGACCTTCACCATCGAGGGCGCGGACTTCCGCCAGCCCACGGTGACGTTGTTCTGCGTGGACGCCGCCGGCGCGCCCCTGGCCACCAGCCCCACCGCGAACGTGACCGCCTCGACGGCCACCAGCATCACGGTGAGCTTCAACGCGTCGGTCGCCGGCGTGGCCTGCGTGGTGCGCGTCACCGACGGAGACGACCTCACCTACGGCGACTTCTCCGCGCTGGTCATCACCAACCCCGCGCAGAACCTCTACGCCGCGACGGAGGGCCCCACCCTCGGCCAGGCCCGGCGCGCCCCGGTGGTGCTCGGGGGCAACGCCACCACCGCCGCGCGCTACCTGCACGTCATCGGCGGTGATGACGGCGCCGCTCCGCTGGACACCGTGGAATCGAGCGCGCTCGACCGCCTGGGCATTCCCGGCGCGTTCGTCACCCAGCGCGAGAAGCTCAGCCACCCGCGCACCAACGCCGCGGGCGTCAGCATCGGGCGCTTCCTCTACGTGGCGGGCGGCGCTGATGGCGGCGCTGCGCTCGACACCGTCGAACGCGCGGTGGTGCTCGACCCCGCCGACCGCGAAGAGGTGACTGACCTGCTGCTCGAGGTGGGCGCGCAGGGGCTGGACGCGGGCACCTGGTACTACCGGGTGGCCGCGGTGATGACGCCCACGGACGCCTTCAACCCCGGGGGCGAGAACCTGCCGTCCGACCCCTTCCCGGTGCGGCTGCCTGATCTCGGCGCCACCCGGAAGCTCTCGGTCACGGTGTCGTGGAAGATCGACCCCGGCGCGGCGGCGTACCGCGTGTACCGCAGCCCCACGCCCGCGGCGACGGTCGGCACCGAAGAGCTCATCGCCGAGGTGACGGCGCCCACCACCAGCTTCAAGGACACGGGCGGAGCGCCGCTCTCGGCGCAGACGCCGCTCCCCGTGGGTTCCACCGGCCGCTGGCAGACCCTGGCCGCGCGCCTCTCGATTCCCCGAGAAGGACCGGGCGTCACCTGGGCGATCGACCCCGCTGATGCCACCAGGGCCTATCTCTACGTGCTCGGGGGGAAACAGGACGCCACCACTGCGAGCGCCACGTACGAGCTTCTCCCCCTCACCCTGGGAGCGGGGGGGCTGCAGACCCCGGCGGCCAGCTTCACGCCCGGAGGCAGCTCCCTGGGGTCCGCGCGCTGGCAGCTCGCCGCCAGCCAGGCCACCAACACCTTGTCCTCGCGCATTCCGGTGGGCACCACCTATCTCTATGTGCTCTCCGGCCTGACCGCGGCCGGGGCGATCTCGAACGTGGCCGAAGCCGCGCCGGTGCTCGCCGGGGGCCAGCTGGGCACCCGCTCGGTGCTCTCCTCGCTGCAGAAGGCGGGCTACGGGAACATCGTCGCCGGCAACCTGGTGTTCGCCTTCGGAGGCGCGATGGCCCAGCCCGACCCCGGTATCGTCAGCGGGGAGATCTGCGGCCCGGGCGTGAACGCCTGCGGCCCGATGGCGCAGCAGGTTCCGCCGAAGATCGTCAACTGGAACGCCGGCCAGACGATGGCGAGGGCGCGCTACCAGCTCGGCGCCACCTTGAGCGGCGCCTTCATCTACGTCGCTGGCGGCAGCACCGCCGGCGGCGTCACCAACACGACCGAGTACCGCCTGTGGTGAAGGAAAACGCCATGCACCGATTGCTCACCCTCTTCGTTCTCGTCTCCACCGCCGCGCTCGCCCAGGAAGAGGTCACCCGCACGGAGCCTGCTGCGCCCGCGCCGGTCTCGCCCTCGTTCGAGGTGAGCCTCAAGGGCGGGGTGCACCTGCCGCAGATCGCCAACCCCCTCACCACCAGCTTCGATCTGGTGCTGAAGGTCGGCTACGGGCTGCCCTTGCTCCAGCGGCGGCTGCAGCTGTTCCTGGACCTCGGCTACACCCAGCCCTCGGTGACGGTGACGGGCTCCGATGCGCGGGTGCCGGGCGGGACCTTCACCGCCACCACCACGCTGCGCGATCTCTCCACCACCCTGGGGCTGTGCTTCTTCATCCTCGAGCCCTCGCGGCCGCTGGTGCCGTACGTCGCGGCCGGAGCGCGTGTGCACTTCTTGAGCGCAGAGACCGACGGCAGCGCAGGAGGTGCGACCTTTGGCGGGTGGAGGGAGACGGACACGCGCTTCGGGGGTATCTTCGCCGCCGGTGCTGGTTACCGCCTGGGGCCGGGGCGGGTGCTGGCTGAACTCACCCTCAATGTCCTCCCGGTCGATCAGCGCCTCACCGGCGCCTCCAACGCTTCATCTCTGTCCCTGCTGCTCGGCTACGGGCTGTTCTTCTGAGGTCCAGTCTTTGAAACGTCTCGTTCCCTTCCTCGCCGTGGCCCCGCTGCTGCTGGGCTGTCCCGGCACCGTCACCGGCCCGCAGGACTGTGGGGCTTCCGATGGCCCGGGCGTCATCTCCACCCGCTGTCTGTCCTGCCACTCGGTGAACGTGACCGGTGGGGCGCGCGGCGGCGCGACGGTGGGCGTGGACTTCGACACCGAAGCCGACGTGCGCAGGTGGAGCGAGCGCATTCGCGCGCGCGTCGCGGACAAGACGATGCCGCCCGCGCCGGTGCTGCCGGGCTGCGAGCTGACCTTGCTGCAGAGCCACCTCACCGCGCTCTCCACCTCGGCCTGCACGCCCTCGTGCAGTGGCCGGGCGTGTGGCAGTGACAGCTGCGGCGGGGTGTGCGGAATGTGCGCGCCCAATGAGAACTGCACCGCCGCAGGACAGTGCGAGCCCAGCGCCAGCTGCTCGCCCAACTGCACCGGCAAGGCCTGTGGCGACGACGGCTGCGGAGGCGCCTGCGGCACCTGCGGCACCGGCACCAGCTGCTCGACCGCCGGCGCCTGCGTGTGCACGCCCGCCTGTAACGGCCGCACCTGTGGACCCGATGGCTGCGGCGGCACCTGCGGCACCTGCGCCGGCAGCGACGTCTGCAACGCCAGCGGCCAGTGCACCTGCCTGCCGTCGTGCAGCGCCCAGTGCGGGAGCGACGGCTGCGGCGGCAGCTGCGGCACCTGCCCCTCGCCCCAGACCTGCAGCACCACCAACCAGTGCGCGTGCGTGCCGTCGTGCACGGGGAAGCAGTGCGGCCCCGACGGCTGCGGCGGTACCTGCGGCAGCTGCAACGGCACGCTCCTCTGCAACACCCAGACGGGCCGCTGCGGAGGCACCTGCACCCCGAGTTGTGCCGGGCGCACCTGCGGCACCGACGGCTGCGGCGGCAGCTGCGGGACCTGCAGCGGGACCGAGGTCTGCTCCAGCTCTGGAACCTGCGCCTGTCAGCCGGCCTGCCTGGGCAAGGCGTGCGGCGACGACGGCTGCGGTGGCTCGTGCGGCACCTGCGCCAGCGGGCTCGCCTGCAGCGGCACGGGCCAGTGCGGGTGCACCCCGTCTTGCACGGGCAGGGTGTGCGGCGGCGACGGCTGCGGCGGAAGCTGCGGCACGTGCCCGGGCACGGAGGCCTGCTCTCAGACGGGCCAGTGCGGCTGCGCCCCGTCGTGCGCGGGAAAGCAGTGCGGCTCTGATGGTTGCGGCGGAACCTGCGGCACCTGCAGCGGCGGAGCGACCTGCAGCGGCACCGACACCTGTGCGGTCACCCCGCGCACCTACGCAGCAGACGTGCACCCGATCTGGGTCGCTCAGGGTTGTGCGGGCACCGCGTGCCACAGTGGCGTACGTCCCGCCGAAGGTCTCGACCTCACCACCGCCGCGATCGGGTACGCTGGGCTCGTCAACATCGCGTCGGGTCAATGCTCAAGCCGAAGGCGGGTCGTACCCAATGATGTCGCGGCCAGTTATTTGGTGAACAAGCTGACAGGCAGTGGAATGTGTTTTGGTTCCGCCATGCCGAAGGCCGGCGGCGGGCTCAGCCCCAACGAGCTCGACCTCGTGCGAGCGTGGATCCTGTCGAACGCAGCACCCTGAAGTTCCGAACCGAACGAGGTTTCCCGTGTTCAAGAATGTCCTGATCCCTTCTCTTGCCGTGTTGATCATCGGCGGCTGCCAGTGCCCCAACACCAACACCAACCCTGACGGCGGAGGCGGCGGCACCGGCGGCGGCGACGTCACCGGCGGCGGCACCG
>VFKJ01000408.1 GCA_009885595.1 Myxococcales bacterium
GGTGTCTTCATCGGGCCCGTGCACGAGATCTCCGGTGAGCACCAGCTGCGCTTCTTCACCGAGCGCCTCGAAGTGCGCGTGGAGGCGCCTGAAGTCGCGCAGGTTGCCCTGGAGATCCGTGCCGATGACGAGGGTGCCCTTCGGAGGCAACTGGAGCACCGAGGTCTTCATCGACAGGGGAGTTAGCCCCTTGCGCCCCGGTCGAACAACAAGCGCAAAGGCTGCGGGTAATCCCCTCACCCTGACCCTCTCCCCTGCAGGGGAGAGGGGACACCTGATGGCACGGAGGATGAAGCCGCAGGTGCCCCATGCCCCCCGTCGACATCGCAGGTCTGCTCGCGCGGCATCGTCACGACCCGACGCGCCTGGTGCAGATGCTCCGGGGCGTGCAGGAGGCCGCGGGGTGGATTTCACCCGCCACCATCACCGAGCTCGCGGGCCGGCTCGGTCTGCCGCGCGCGCGCGTCGAGGGCGTCGCGGGCTTCTATTCGTTCTTCTGCACCACCCCGCGCGGCGAGTACCGGGTGCTCTTCTCGGACAGCATCACTGACCACCTTCTGGGCGGCCGGGAACTCCGAGAGCGGCTGTGCACCGCGCTGCGGGTTCAAGAGGGGCAGGTGAGGGACGACGGGCGCGTGAGCGTCGGCCTCACCTCGTGCACCGGGTTGTGTGAGCAGGGCCCGGCGCTGTTGCTCAACGGCCGCGCGATCGCCCGGCTCAATGACGAGCGCATCGCCGTCATCGCCCGGCTGATCGAAACGAGCACGCCGCTGCAGCGCTGGCCCGCCGAGCTGTTCACCATCGACGACGTGGTTCACCGGCGCGACCTCCTGCTCAGCAGCACGCTGACTCCAGGCCAGGCGGTGCGCGCCGCGTTCACCCGCGGACCCGAAGGCACGCTCGAAGAGGTGCTCCGCGCGAAGCTGCGCGGCCGCGGCGGCGCCGGCTTCAGCACCGGGGAGAAATGGAGGTCCGCGAAGGCCGCGCCCGGGCCCACCCGCTTCGTGGTCTGCAACGCCGATGAAGGCGAGCCGGGCACGTTCAAGGACCGCGTGCTGCTGCGGCAACACCTCGACCTGGTGCTCGATGGGATGACGCTCTGCGCGCTGGCGATCGGCGCGCAGCGCGGCCTCATCTACCTGCGCGGCGAGTACCTCTTCCTGGAGGCGCCCATCGAAGCGGCCCTGGCCGCCCGACGCGAAGCGCACCTGCTGGGCAGAGACCTGCTCGGGCACCGCGGCTTCGACTTCGACGTCGAGCTGCACCTCGGCGCGGGCGCCTACGTGTGCGGCGAAGAGTCGGCGCTGATCGAGTCCCTCGAGGGGAAACGCGGCATTCCACGCAACCGCCCTCCGTACCCGGTCACTCACGGCTACCTGCAGCAGCCCACGGTGGTGAACAACGTGGAGACCTTCGCCTCGGCCGCGCTGATCGCCTTGCACGGTGGAGACTGGTTCGCGGCGCAGGGCACCGCGAAGTCCACCGGCACGCGGGTGCACTCGGTGTCCGGCGACTGCCCTCGGCCCGGGCTCTACGAGTTCCCCATGGGCGTCACCGTGAAGGAGGTGCTCGACGCCTGCGGCGCGCGCGACGTCCAGGCGGTGCAGGTGGGCGGGCCTTCCGGAGTGCTGCTCTCCCCGCAGGAATTCCAGCGGCGCCTCGCGTTCGAAGACCTGCCGTCCGCGGGCGCCTTCATGATCTTCAGCGCGCAGCGCGATCTGCTCGAGGTGGTGCAGAACTTCGCTCACTTCTTCGCGCACGAGAGCTGCGGCTTCTGCACGCCCTGCCGGGTGGGCACCACGCAGCTCCAGAGGTCTCTCGACGCCATCGCCGCGGGGCGGGGCACCCGGCGTGACGTGAAGGTGGCGCTGCGCCTCGCGAAGTTGATGCGCGAGACCAGCCACTGCGGCCTGGGCCACACCGCGTGCAACCCGTTCCTCGCGCTGCAGGAGAAGTTCAAGCCCACGCTCGATCGCCGGCTCTCGTCGCTCGAGTTCCTCCCCACCTTCGATCTCGACGGCGCGTTGGCGCCGGCCCGCGAGGTCACCGGCCGTGACGATCGCCTCGCCCACCTGGAGGAGTCATGAGGACCTTCATGGTGGACGGGCGGGAGGTGCCGTTCTCCGAGGGACAGACGGTGCTGCAGGCCGCGTTGGCGGACCGCGTCTACGTGCCGCACCTCTGCTCGCACCCCGAGTTCAAGCCGCACGGCAGCTGCCGGGTGTGCACGGTGAAAGCGAACGGCCGCATGGCCGCCAGCTGCACGCTGCCCGCGAAGGAAGGCCTGGAGATCGAGAGCGAGACCGAAGAAGTGCGCGAGCTGCGCCGCGAGTTGGTGCAGCTGCTCTTCGTGGAGGGAAACCACTTCTGCCCCTCGTGCGAGAAGAGCGGCGACTGCAAGTTGCAGGCGGTGGGCTACCAGCTCGAGGTGAAGACGCTGCACTTCACGCAGCTCTTCCCCGACCGTCCGGTCGACGCCTCGCACCCGGAGCTGTTGCTCGAGTTCAACCGCTGCATCCTCTGTGAGCTGTGCGTGCGCGCGTCCGCCGAGATCGACGGCCGCAACGTGTTCGCGCTCTCGGGCCGCGGAATCACCAAGCACCTCATCGTCAACGCCGAGTCGGGGAAGCTCGCTGACACCTCCATCGCGGTCACCGACACCGCGGTCGCGGTCTGCCCGGTGGGCGTCATCTTGAAGAAGGGCCGCGGCTTCGCGGTTCCCATCGGGCAGCGCACCTTCGA
>VFKJ01000405.1 GCA_009885595.1 Myxococcales bacterium
ACGGGAGCAAGGCGGTGGGTGAGCCGCCGCTGATGCTGGCGTTGTCGGTGGTGGCCGCGCTGCGCGACGCGGTCGCGGCGTTTGGGCCGAAGGGCAGGGAAGTGCAGCTGCCGATGCCGTGTACGCCCGAGGCGTTGTTGTTCTCGGTGGAGAAGCAGAAGGGTTAGCCCTCTCCCCGCGGGGGAGAGGGAGTCAGGCGCCCAGGGCGGCGAGCAGCTTCATGGTGAGCCAGGCGAGCCCCGCCGAGAAGGGCAGCGTCACCACCCACGCGATCAGGATGTTGCCCGCCACGCCCCAGCGCACCGCCGACACCCGCCGCGACGCGCCCACGCCCATGATGGCCGCGTTGATCACGTGCGTGGTGGACACCGGGATGCCCAGGTGGCTGGCCCCGAGGATCGTGAGCGCACCCGCGGTCTCCGCCGCGAAGCCCTGGATCGGCGTGATGCGGATGATCTTCGTGCCCATCGTCTTGATGATGCGGGTGCCGCCCGCCGCCGTGCCCAGCGCGATCGCGAGCGCGCACGAGAAGATCACCCACGTCGGCACGTGATCCGCGTCGGCCGGCATCACCCACGACGGCATCCACTCGGGCTGCGCGTGCCCGGTGGTGACGAAGGCCACCAGCGCCAGGGTGATGATGCCCATCGACTTCTGGGCGTCGTTGCTGCCGTGACCAAACGCCATCATCGAGGCCGAGAGCAGCTGCAGCCGCCGCGAGTGCGAGTGCACCAGGCTGGGGCGCGCGCCGTAGAGCATCGGCACCGCGATCAGGAACAGCACCCCCAGGCCCATCACCAGGCGCGTCTCCAGGGTGCTCTTCGCCAGCGCCAGGCCGATGTCGTCGCCGTGCCAGAGCGCCCAGCTGACCACCCCGATCGCCAGCGCCCCCAGCGCGCCCAGCGCCAGCCGCGGCCAGTTGCCCCGGGCGATCCACACCAGCCCGAGCATCGCGAAGAAGGCCACCACGAACCCGATCGTGGGTGAGGCGACCAGCGGCACCAGCACCTTCTGCACCAGCGCTCCCCACTTGAAGGCGCTCAGGCCCGCGTGGGCCACCACCGCGCCCGCCAGCCCGCCCACCAGCGCGTGCGAGCTGCTCGAGGGAATGCCGAACCACCAGGTGATGAGGTTCCAGGTGGACGCGCCGATGAGGGCCGCGAGCACCACCGCCTGCGTCACCGAGGCGGGGTCCGCGAAGCCGGTGGCGATGGTCTTGGCCACCGCGGTGCCGGTCACCGCCCCGAAGAAGTTCAAGACTCCGGCGAGGAGGACGGCGGTGCGAATCGGCAGCACCCCTGTCGACACCACGGTGGCGATCGCGTTCGCCGCGTCGTGGAAGCCGTTGATGTAGTCGAACACGATGGCCATCACGACCACCGCGATGAGCAGGCTAACCATGCTTCACGGCCAGGTTGGCGAGCAGGTCGGCCACGTTGTCGCAGTAGTCGACCGCGGCCTCGAGATCGTCGAGCGCTTCCTTCTGCTTGAGCAGGTCGCGGAAGTCCGGGTGCGAGTCGGAGAACAGTTGAGAGATGGCCTGGCGGTAGATCGAGTCGGCTTCCTTCTCGAGGCTGCGCACCTTGCGGCCGCCCTCGAGCAGGTTGTGGTACTCGTGCGTGCGCAGCAGCGGCACCGTCTCCGCGATGATCTTGGTGCAGGCCTCCAGCTTCTCCATCAGCTGCACCATGGCCGCGGTGGGGCGCTCCAGGTGGTAGAGGTTGAAGCAGCGCGCCGAGAGGTTGCAGAAGTCGATGATGTCGTCGAGCTCGCTGGTGAGCCGGTGCAGGTCTTCACGATCCAGCGGCGTCACGAAGGTGCGCGCGAGCGCGTCTTCCATCTTCCGCACCACGTCGTCGGCGCGGTGCTCGATGGCCTGCACCGACTCGCGCACCTTGGACGCGGGCTGATCCTTGAAGGTGTGGAGCGCGGTGCTCGCCTCGAGGCCGAGCTTCGCCAGCTCCTCCAGCATGTCGTACCAGTGGGTTTCTTTCGGGAGCAGGAAGCGGACGAAGGACTGGAGCGAGGCCATGGGCCCCTTCACCAAAACCGGGGACGGGAGGCCGTTACATCTGTGTGACGGTTGTGTGAAGTCCCCCGGTCACATGCTCAGCAGCTGCCCGCCGATGAGGGACATGCCGCCGTCGACCGCGTGGATGCTGCCGGTGATGTAGCGGGCGGCGGGCGAGGCGAGGAAGAGCGCCAGCTGCGCCACTTCGTCCTTGGTGCCGAAGCGCTGGAGCGGCAGGGCCTGCTCCACCTTCTTCTTCACCTCGGGATCGCCAGCGAGCCGCTGCATGCCCTCGGTGTCGTCGATGGGGCCAGGCCAGATCGACATCACCCGCACCCCGACGGGGCCCCATTCCATCGCCAGCGTCTTCACCAGCATGTCCACGCCGGCCTTCGCCGCGCAGACGTGCGCCTGCATCGGGTAGGCGACCTGCGCCTGGGGCGCGGAGATGGCGAGGATCACCGCGCCGGGCTTGGTCAGCCGCTCGAAGGCTGCGCGGCAGGCGTTGAAGGTGCCCAGCACGTCGATGTCCATCACCGCCTTGAAGCCGTTCGACGACATCATGGCGACCGGCGCGGGGAAGTTGCCCGCGGCGCCGCACACCAGCACGTCGATGGGCCCCAGCGCCTTCACCGCGGCCTCCAGCGCGCCCTCGAGGGCGACGTAGTCACGCACGTCGGCGGCGTAACCCTCGGCGGTGATGCCCTTGCTCCGCAGCGCCTTGACCGCGGCCTCGAGCTTCTCCACCTTGCGGCCGTTGATCGCGACCTTCGCGCCCAGTTCCCCGAAGGCCTCGGCGATGCGCTGGTTGATGCCGCTGCTGCCGCCGGTGACGAACACCGTCTTGCCGGCATAGAGGCCGGGTTGGAAGACCTGGGACATGGCGCTCTAGTTTCCGGTGGGCGGCTTGGCGCCGTTCATGAACAGCAGGGTGACGCCGTTGAGCATGTCGGGCAGCGGCATGATCGGCTGCACGCACCAGCTCGCCATCGCCGCCAGGATGTTGAGCAGGTAGAAATCGGCCAGCACCTCGGGGGGGATCACCGGGGAGAGCTCGTTTCGACTGGCGGCGGTCTGGAAGCGCCGACCCACGGCGGCGCGGATCACCTCGGCCTCGCGGTCCGCGAGGATGGTGGTGCGCCGCATCGAGACGCTGAACACGTCGACCAGCAGCCGGCCGCGGTCCTGCACCGACCAGAACTCGGCCGTATGCTTGATCAGCAGCTCGAAGACGGCGGTGAGCGGCGCGTCGGCCGGCAGGGCGTTGATGGCTTCCAGCGCGGGCTGCTCGGCCTCGCGCAACAGCTCGAGCAGCACGTCGTCCTTGGAAGGGAAGTGAAAATAGAAGGCGGCGCGGCTCACTTCGGCTTTGAGCGCGATGTCCTCGATGCGGCAGTTCGAGACGCCGTCACGACAGAAGATCTCGATCGCTGCGTGGTAAAGCTTCTTCCTCGTCTCTTCTCGCTGTTTGTCACGCACGAGCCCATGTGTACCCTGATCGTCGCCTTTCAGCAGCATGAGTCAGCACCGCTGGTGATCGCCGCCAACCGCGACGAACTGCGGGGTCGGCCGGCCTCCCCACCGCGCAGGTGGCCAGGCGAGCCCTTCGTGGCGCCCCGAGATGATCAGGCAGGCGGCAGCTGGCTCGGGTTGACCACCCACGGCCTGTTCGTCGGGGTCACCAACCGCTTCCCCTCCGAGCGATTTCCCGAGCGGGAGTCCCGGGGCGCGCTGGTGCTCGACGCGTTGCGCGCGCCCTCGGCCCGGGCGCTGCGAGACCAGCTCGAGCGGCTCTCGCCCACCCGCTTCAACACCTTCCACCTGCTCTATGCCGATCGTCGCCAGGCCTTCGTGAGCTGGAGCGATGGCGCGCAGGTGCGGCACCACGAGCTGACCCCCGGCCTGCACGTGGTGACCGAGCGCAGCTTAGGGGGTGACGATCACGGCCGCGCGAAGCGCATCGTCGACACCTGGCCTTCGTTGGAGAGGGAAGCCGGCGGCGTGCCCACCCAACGCGCGCTGCAGGCGTTGCTCGCGCAGACCAACCCCGACGATCCAGCCGGAGGGGTGTGCGTCGACTTGCCGGAATGGAACTTCGGCACCCGCAGCTCGCTGGTGCTCCAGGTGGCGCCGGAGTTCTCAGACTCGCGCTGGTGGTGGGCGGACGGGCGGCCAGACCAGGTGCCCTTCGTCGAGCACCCGGAGCTCATCGCCTCCCTCGCCTTGCGCTAGCTCCGGGCCAACCCGCGCAGCACGTACTGCAAGATGCCGCCGTGCTTGTAGTAGTCGAGCTCGTTGGGCGTATCGATGCGGCAAGTGGCGAGGAAGGTCTTGCTGCTGCCGTCATCGCTGGTCGCGGTCACGGTGAGCTTCTTGCCCGGCGCCAGCCCCTCGGCGATCCCCGCGATGGCGTAGGTCTCGGTGCCCTTGAGGCCCAGCGAGGTGGCGTCTTCGCCCGCCTGGAACTGCAGCGGGATGACGCCCATGCCGATCAGGTTGCTGCGGTGAATGCGCTCGAAGCTCTTGGTGATCACCGCGCGCACGCCCAGGAGCATGGTGCCCTTGGCCGCCCAGTCGCGTGAGCTGCCGGTGCCGTACTCGGCGCCCGCGAGGATCACCAGCGGGGTGCCGGCGGTCTGGTACTTCATCGCCGCCTCGTAGATGAACATCTGCTCGCCCGACGGCATGAACTTCGTGACGCCGCCTTCCACCCCCGGCACCAGCAGGTTCTTCAGGCGGATGTTGGCGAAGGTGCCGCGCATCATCACCTCGTGGTTGCCGCGGCGCGCGCCGAAGCTGTTGAACTCCGCGGGCGGGACGCCCTGCTCGCCCAGGTACTTCGCGGCGGGGCCCTTCTTGTCGATGTCGCCTGCGGGCGAGATGTGATCGGTGGTGATCGAATCACCCAGCAGCGCCAGCACCCGGGCGCCGGTGATGTCCTTCACCGGCAGCGGCTCCTTGGGCATGTTGTCGAAGAAGGGCGGCTTGCGCACGTAGGTCGACTTCAGGTCCCACTCGAAGGTGGCGCCTTCCTTCACCTTGAGGGCCTGCCACTGCTTGTCGCCCTTGAGCACGTCGGCGTAGCGCTTCTTGAACTGCTCGGGTTTGACGCTCTTGAGCGCGGCGGCGAGCTCGTCGGCGGTGGGCCACAGATCCTTGAGGAAGAGCGGCTTGCCGTTCTTGTCGGTGGCGATGGGCTCCTTGTTCGGGTCCCAATTCGTGTGGCCGGCGATCGCGTAGGCCACCACCAGCGGGGGGCTGGCGAGGAAGTTCATGCGCACGTGCGGGTGCACCCGGCCCTCGAAGTTGCGGTTGCCGGAGATCACCGCGGCGCCCGCGATGCCCGACTGCACGATCGCGTCGGTCACCGGCTGGGGCAGCGGCCCCGAGTTGCCGATGCAGGTGGTGCAGCCGTAGCCCACCACGTGGAAGCCGAGCGCCTCGAGGTAGGGCATCAGGCCCGCCTCGGTGAGGTAGTCGGTCACCACCTGGCTGCCGGGGGCCAGCGAGGTCTTCACCCAGGGCTTCACGGTGACGCCCAGCTCCACCGCCTTCTTCGCCACCAGGCCCGCGGCGAGCAGCACGGAAGGGTTGCTGGTGTTGGTGCACGAGGTGATCGACGCGATCACCACCGCGCCGTTGGTGAGCTCGTAGCTCTGCGGACCCTGCGTCACCACCGCCCTGGCGGACAGCTTCGGATCCCCGTCCTGCACCTTGAGGATGTCCTTCACGCTCTTGGGGAAGGACGTCTTCATGTCCTTGAGCAGCACCCGGTCCTGCGGGCGCGCGGGGCCGGCCAGGCACGGCTCGACCGTGGAGAGATCGAGCTCCAGGGTGTCGCTGAAGATGGGGTCAGGCGTGGCCGCGGTGTGGAAGAGGCCCTGCTCCTTCGCGTACGCCTCGACCAGCGCCACGCTCTCGGGCGAGCGGCCGGTCAGCTCGAGGAAGTCGATCGTCGCCTCGTCGATGGGGAAGAAGCCGATGGTGGCGCCGTACTCGGGCGCCATGTTCGCCACCGTGGCGCGATCGGTCAGGGGCAGCGCGCTGATGCCCGGGCCGAAGAACTCGACGAACTTTCCGACCACGCCCTTCTTGCGGAGCAGCTGGGTGACGGTGAGCACCAGATCGGTCGCGGTGGCGCCGGCCGCCAGCTTGCCGGTGAGCTTGAAGCCCACCACCTGCGGAATGAGCATGGTGATCGGCTGGCCCAGCATGGCCGCCTCGGCCTCGATGCCGCCCACGCCCCAGCCCACCACCCCCAGGCCGTTGATCATGGTGGTGTGCGAGTCGGTGCCCACCAGCGAGTCGGGGTACGCCGCGCCCTCGGCCGACTTGAAGACGCCCTGCGCGAGGTACTCGAGGTTGACCTGGTGGCAGATGCCGGTGCCCGGCGGCACCGCGCGGAAGTTCTTCAAGGACTTCTGGCCCCACTTGAGGAACGCGTAGCGCTCGGTGTTGCGCTCGAACTCGATGTCCACGTTCTCCTGGAAGGCGGTGGTGCTGCCGAACTTGTCGATCATCACCGAGTGATCGATGACCAGATCGAGCGGGCACAGCGGGTTCACCTTCTGGGGGTTGCCGCCCATGCTGGCGAGCGCCTCGCGCATCACCGCCAGGTCGACCACCACCGGCACGCCGGTGAAGTCCTGCAGCAGCACGCGCGCGGGGCTGAAGCTGATCTCCACGTCGGGCTCGGACTTCGGGTTCCAGTTCACCAGCGCGTCGACGTGCTCCTTCTTGACCACCCGGCCGTCTTCGCAGCGCAGCAGGTTCTCCAGCAGCACCTTGAGGGAGAAGGGCAGCCTGGCCACCGAGGCGAACTGCGCCTGCAGCGTCTTGAGGGAGAAGATGTCGTAGGGGATGCCGCCGACGGGGAGCTTGGTGCGGGTCTTGAAGGTGTCGATCTGGGCCATGACGGGGCTTATTCCGCCGCGGGCTACCCGACGCAACCCTCAAAACATCCGAAGCAGGAGTTACAACTCCATCTGCTGCCACTCGTAATCAGCGCGGCCCTGGCAGGGATGCGCGCGGGTGGGGAAGAAGTCCTTGATGTGCCCGAGCTCGTAGCGGGCCTGATCGTATTTCCCGAACTGAAAGGCCGAGCGGCCCTTGAGCAGCAGCTCGTTGCACTTCTCGTCGAGGGCGCGGCGGGCCTCGTGCATCTTGTCGCGCGAGAGCTGGTAGGTGTAGGGGCGCGACGAGGCGGGGATCGCCTCGAGGGTGAGCCAGGCCTCGCGGAAGTTCTTGTACGCGTCCCAGCGGTTGCTGGCGCCGATGTCCCGCTGTTCCCACTTGAGCGCGCCGCGCTTGAACTTCTCCTCGGCGTCCGCGATCAGCCCGACCTCGTCTTTCTCGGGCAGCACGGCCACCTCGATCCACAGGTTCCAGATCTTCCAGGGGTCGGACTCGGGCGGGTTGCGCACGTTGTCGAAGGTGACGGTGTTGATCTCGCCGCGCTTGACCAGGTTCGCCGGCACCAGCACCTCGAGGGTGCGCTCGTTGGTGTCGAGGGTGTCGGCCGGCAGCCAGCCCAGCTCCACGCCGTTGACGGTGATCGACACCTCGTCTTTCGAGTTGATGTCTTTGGCCTGGTAGTGGAGCACCGCCATCACCTGCACCGGCGACTTCACCTCGAAGTCGAAGGTCTTGGAATCTTCGCGCTCGTACATCACGTCATCGCCCACGCCGAAGCTCACCTCGATGGGATCCTGGGTGAGGGCCTCGGGCTCGGCGGCCTTGGCGCGGGCCTTCTCCGGCATCACCGCGGCGATGAGCGCCCCCAGCAGGCCGAGCACCACCACCGAGCCGGCGATGGACGCGAGGATCTTCTGGGGTTTGGGGGCTTCCACCCACCACAGCTGCGCCTGGCCCAGCACGCCGGAGCGCTTGAAGCGGGCGCGATCGGCGGCGGAGAGGGCGGGGCGCTCGCCCGACATCCGCGCCAGCCGCGGCCGTCCCCCGCCGGCGACCTCGACGCCTTCGGGCAGATCGGCTTCGCGCACCGCGAGCTTGCCTGAGCTCCTCGCGCCCGGGTTGCTGGGCTTGCGCACGCCGGGGTTGCTGGGGCGCGGGCCCCTGAGGGCGGGGATCATCTGGGTGCTGCGGCGGCCCATCTCGGCGACCTGATCGCGGCTGGCGTCCTTGGGCATCATCGCGACGCCCTTGTTGCGCGACTTCTTGAGCTCCGACATCGACACCACGCGGGTGTGTGCGCCCCCTTCATGGTCGGCGGGGTTGTCCGAGGTGGGGCCTTCGGGCTCGAGCTCGACGGGCTTGAAGGCGAAGACGACCGGCCCCATCGAGATGGAATCGCCGTCCTTGAGCACCTGCTTCTTCGCGATGGCGCTGCCGTTGACCTTGGTGCCGTTCGACGAGCCCAGGTCTTCGATCCAGATGCCGCTGTCGTCGACGTTGATGCGGGCGTGTTTACGCGAGACCCCGGCCTCGTAGAGGATCACGTCGCACTCGGCGGTGCGCCCGATGACGACGGAGTCCTGGTCGAACTCAAATTCCCGACCAGCCTCTTTGCCCTCTGAGATGACGAGCTGAAAACCCATTGAATCAGTCGGACCTTAGTGACGCGGAAGCGGCTTGGGCAACTGCGCGGATCGCCCAGGGCGGATCCGTGACTGTTGCATTTCCACCAAATGACAACACCCAACGCGTCAGCCAGCGCTCTGAATCGCCGGGCACCGTCACCACCACGCTCCCATCATCCTGGGTCACCGCGGCCTCTCCGAAGCGTTCCTGCTGGTACGGCGCGAGCTCGGGGCTGAAGCGCACCTTCACGGGCTTCTCGATCTCTCCGGTGCCGGGGAGGGCCCTGGGGGGCGCGTCGGTGCTGGGGGTGAAGCGCTCGGCGAGCAGCTCGACCGCGCCGATGCGATCGACCCGGAAGAACCGCTGGCCCTGGCGGGTGAGGCAGAACGCGGACAGGTACCACTGGCCCCGGTGACTGAAGAGCTCGAGCGGGCGAACGCGGCGCCGCTCGTGCTCGCCCTTGCCGAGCCCCGAGTACTCCAACGAGAGCTCGCGGTGCTCGACGATCGCCTGGGTGAGGACGGCGATGCTGTCGGGCGCCTCGGTGGCGACGTCGAGCTGGCGCGACATCTCCCGGTAGCGCTGCACGGCCTGCGGCGGGAGCACCTTCTCCAGCCGGGCCAGCGCCGAGGCGAGCGCGCCCCCCGCGGAGGGCTTGAGCAACGCCGCGGCGGCCGCCAGCGCCACCCCTTCGGCCGCGGTGAGGCGGGGCGGGGCCGAGAGGCGCTGGTTCAGGTGAAGGAAGACGCGATCGTCTTCCACGTAGATGTCGATGAAGTCGTCGGGCTGGAACGGGGGGCGGCCGACCAGGGTGAGGAGATCGAGCTCTTCCAGCAGCTCTTCCTTCGAGACGCCCACGGCCTTCGCCACCTCGTCGACGCTGCGGCCCGGGTTCTTCGAGACGAACGGCACCAGGAAGAGCAGCCGGCGCAGCCGCTCGTAGGCCTGGGTTCGCCCCTTCTCGGCCGACGCGGTCATGACGCTGACTCCTGGTGCGCGTCGAGCACGCGCTGGGCGAGCGCGCGCGCGCGGTCCACCGCCTGCGGCGGCGCGGTGATGCGGGCGTCGGCGCCCAGCGAGAGCACGTAGGTCACCAGGCCGTCGAGATCGGTGGCCGGCACGGTCAGCTCCGCGGTCTCATCGGCGCGCTTGGCTTTGAAGGGAAAGAGCTGCTCCGCCAGGGGCGCCAGCTCGCCGCGCAGCCTCACGCTGACCTCGAGCGGCTGGTGGAATTGGTGCTGCCAGGGCCAGCTGGCGACGTACGCGTCGAGTCGGAAGTCTTTGGGCACTTCGAAGTCGGCCACCCGGGGCTTCTGGGCGTTGGGCTCGGCCCGGCGAATGCGATGCACGTGGAAGGTGCGCACCGCTTTTCGCAAATGGCAGTAGCCGACCAGGCTCCACACGCCCCGTCGCAACGCCAGGCCCCAGGGGTCGACCTTGCGGGTGGTGGTCTGCCTGGTGTGGGGAGAGAAGTAGTCGATCACGACGAACTTCTTCGCGTTGATGGCGCCCCAGAGCACCTCGAGGCGACCGGGCAGCTCGCGCGCGTCGGCGACCCCGCCCAGCTCGAGCCGCACCCGGGGGGCGGGGAGCGGCCCATCGGCGAAGAAGCCCACCTTGCGCAGGGCGTGGGCGAGATCCTGCCGGCCGGGAAACGCACCCGAGGCCAGCACCGCGGACCCGGCGGCGTAGAGCACCGCGAGCTCCTCGGGCGTGAGGCCCACCTCGGGCAGGTAATAGGCGTTGCGATCGAGCACGTAGCCGGCGGGCGTCTCGTCGGTCTCGAGCACGTGCGTGAGCGGAATGCCCAGCTCGTGCAGTTCGACCTTGTCGCGCTCGAACTTGCGCTGCGCGGCGTCGAAGCTGCCGGCGTACTCGTCGGGGAAGGCGTCGCGCACCTCGTCCCACGTCACCGGGTGGGTGGCGTCGAGGAAGAGGGCGACCAGGTCGAGCAATCTTTCGGTTCGGTCCATGGCTGCAGTCAGAAACGGTACGTGATGCCCAGAGAGAAACCGAAGTTGATCCCGCCTGTCCTCTGCTCGGTGAACTCGTAGGCCGCGCCCAGGAGATCCACCGACGCCTCGGCGCCCAGCGCGAAGCGATCCCAGAAGTAATACTGCGTCCCGCCCAGTAGCACGATGCTGGGGCGCACCCGACCGGCGTTGAGCAGGGTGGCGAAGATCCCGACGCCCCCGCCCAGGAAAGGCTGGAGCGAAGCGTCGGTGCGGAAGTTGTAGCGAACGCCCAGGAGGCCGGGGGTGATGGTGACGTTGAGCTTCTCGGTGAAGGCGAGGCCCGCGCTCACCTGCAGGAAGGCCGACCACGAGCGGGAAAAGCGCCAGCCCAGCTCGAGCTCGAGCTGGGGGGTGAGCGCCACCAGGCTGGTGAAGAACTGGGTGCCCAGCTTGAACGAGAGGTTGAAGCCGCTGCCGCTGATCACATCTTTCGGTGGCGCTGGCTCGGCCGGCACGTTCAGGCCCAGGGACGCGAGCAGCTCATCGGCCGCCGCCCTGGCTTTCTGCGGCAGCTCCTCGAGCTCGTCCGTCTCCTGCCGGCTGCGACCCAGCGCGCGGCTGGTCACCGAATCGAAGAGTGAGCTGACGAGCACGAATTGATCGCCCAGCTTGTCGAGGCGGCCGCTGACGATGTACCGCGCGCCCATCGCCTGCCCCAGCTCGGCCATGCAGCCGGTCTCGGCGCAGCCCAGCAGCTGCGCCTGCCGTTCACGCCCCACCACCGCGGCGATGTCGGTCTGCGTGAGCACGTTGAGCTTCGCCGCGGACAACCGATGGGCGAGCGTCTGGGTGGTGGTCGGCGCGTACTGGGCGGCCGCGGGGTTGGCTTCCAGCGTCATCACGAACAGCGTGGTGCCGGCGGGCAGCCCCGCATCGCTCGCCTGCGCCGGGGCTACGCCCGCGTCTTCTTGCGCGGAGGCGGGCACCGCGAGCGTGAGGATGAGCAGGGCGAGCAACCGCATCGGGGCGCACATCCTCTCACCAATGCAGAGGCCGGGCGCACGAAACTCGATTCACGCTCACCCCGGCTTCACGCCCACGCGCTGCAGCGCCGCGAGCAGCCGCTCGAGATCGCCCTCGTCGTTGTACACATGGGTGGAGATGCGCACGCCGCCGCCCCGCGGGGTGGTGGCCACGTTCGCTTCCCTGAGCAGCGCGCGCACCACCTCCAGAGGGGGCCCCTGCACCGGGATCACGCAGATGCCCGAGAGCGTCGCCGGCTCGTCGGGGGTGGAAGGCACGAAGCCGAGCTTCCGTAGCCCGGCGCGCAGCTTCAGCTGCAGCCCGACGATCCGCTCCAGCGTCACCGCCGGGGTGACCGCCTCGTGCAGCGCCAGCGCGGCGTCCATCGCGTAGAGGCCGACCCACGAGCCGCCGCCCGCTTCCAGCGCCGAGGTCTCCTTCCGGAACTTCGTGCCGGTGGCGGTGAAGCCGGTCGCGTCCTCCACGACCTGCGCGTTCGACCAGGGCAGGAACTGCTCGCTGGGCTCCACCGAGAGCCAGCCGCCAAAGGGCAGCGGCACCGACTGGAGCCAGGACTTCTCGACGAAGAGCACGCCGGTGCCGTAGCCGGCCATGAACCACTTGTGGCTGGTGGCCGCGAGGAAGTGGGCGCCGAGCTTCTTCACGTCGAGCGGAACGTGGCCGAGGCCCTGGGCGGCGTTGATGATGAAGGTGAGCCCGCGCGCGCGGCAGAGCTGGGAGACCGCCTCGAGGTCGATGCGAAAGCCGCTGGCGTACTGCACCGCCGAGACCGCGACAGCTCCGGTCTTCGGGGTGAGCGCGGCCTCGAGATCGCTCAGCGCGTAGGTGCCATCGGCGCGCATGCGCACGGCGCGCAGGGTGAGCCCGTCGTAGAGCATCGGCAGGGTGGTGCTGGGAAACTCGGTCTCCAGCGTGAGCACCTCGGTGATCCCGCGCGCCTTCAGCAGCTGGGCGATCACGTGGAAGCCGAAGCTGGTGCTGGGGGTGAAGCCGACCTCGGCCGGCGTGGCGCCGATGAAGCGGGCCAGCCGCGCACGCACCTCGTCCTTGAAGCGTGCCCAGCCGGGGTAGCCGAGGTCGCCCGTCTTCAGGGTCTCTTCCAGGAAGCCGTTCATCGCCGCGTACACCGGCGCCGGGGTGGGAGAGCTCGCGGCGGCGTTGAGCCAGGTGAAGTTCTGCAGCAGCGGAATCTGGGAGCGCAGCTCAGTCGGAGTCATGTCTCCGGATTCTTAGGCTCGGGAATGCGGCCACCCCAAGCGGTGTTGCGATTTTCCGGGAGATTCCATGCAATCAGGTGAGACGGAACGCGTGCTGTTGACACGATGTCATGTGACGACGCGTCTGCCCGGCCTCTCCTGTCAGCTGATGTCAGCCGCGATCGTCTTGAAGTCCGCGGATTCTCAGGCACCGACCTCCGGTCGCCATGTTGCACACGGGAAACAGACATGAGCGCTCGCCTCTTCCTCACGGGTCTGACGGTGCTGGTCGTCACGGCAGGGTGTGCCGCCCAGGCGCCTGCGACGCGCACGCCTGAGGCCCTCTACCTCGCGGTCGAAGTGCGCGAGCACGGGAAGACCGTGGCGCGGCCGAAGGTGCTCGGGTTCGAGGGCAAGAACATCACCGTCGAGCGCCGGCAGCCGAACGCCGCCAGCCCGGAGTTCCGCCTGGTGCTGATGCCGCGCGAGGAAGGGCAGGGCTACGGGGTGAAGCTCGATCTGCAGCTGCCGAGCGGCCGCCGCCTGGGCCACGTGGGGCTGCTCCACGGCGAAGAGCGGCGGGTGATCCTCGACCAGGACACCGAGCTCAAGGTGATGCTGATGCGGGTCGACTCGCCGGAGTTCAAGGCGCTCGTTCAGCGCGCTCCCCGGGTGGGCAAGTCCGCCATCTGAGCGCCACCCCACAGAGGTGCCAGTTCGCGTGGCCGATCCGGTCGTTGTGATAGACGCGCGGGATGGACCACCGGCTCACAATCGACAACTTCGCCCACCTTGAACACGTGGAGATCGAGTTCGGAGATCTGACGGTTCTCGTTGGGGCGCAAGGCACGGGAAAGAGCCTTGCTCTTCAGTGGCTGAAGGTCGCGCTTGACGGTGGTGAGATCGTGCAGGCCCTGAAGGACGCTGGGCAGGACACGAGGCCAACGACACTTGTGGACTTGGTGTTCGGTGTAGGGATGGAGCCGGCGTGGCGCCAAGGCGATTCCAGAGTCACCTTCGATGGAAAGCAGGTGTCTCCAGAATCGGTGAGTAAGGCCCGAGCCAAGACACCGGAGTCTTTCTACATTCCGGCGCACCGGGCCATGCTCATCAGTGAAGGCTGGCCCGCTCCCTTTCAGAAGCTCACGGCAGAGACGCCGGTTGTTGCCCGACTCTTTAGCCAGAACCTCTTCGACCGATTCAGCGCGCGCAAGGGAGACACGCTCTTCCCGCTCGAGAGAACGCTGAAGGACTCCTACCGAAAGCTCATCGACGACGCCGTCTTTCACGGCGGAAGCGTGAAGCTCGAGAAGGATGTGCAGCACGCCAAGCGGCTAAAGCTGAGCCACGGAGCCTCGTCGCTTCCGTTCATGACATGGACCGCAGGCCAGCGGGAGTTCACACCTCTGATGCTCGGGCTCTACCACCTGCTCCCCGCGCGGAAACTCCGCAAGCGACAGGACATGGACTGGGTGATCATCGAAGAACCCGAAATGGGGCTCCATCCGAAGGCGATTGCTGCCTTCATGCTGCTCGTTCTGGATCTCCTTTGGCGGGGCTACAGGGTCGTGCTTTCGACCCACTCGCCGCTGGTCCTCGATGTGGTGTGGGCCATGCGGAGACTTAAGGAAATCGACGCACCTTGGCAGTCGGTCGCAGACGCCTTCGGCATTGTGAATCGAGGAACAGTAATCAAGGTCGCTCAGGCTGTGCTTCAGAAGACCTACCGAACGTACCTGCTCGCGCACGGACCCAACGGGCTCGTCCGCTCGACGGACATCTCCGGATTGGACCCGACCTCAGACGTTGATGCGGAAGCCGACTGGGGCGGCCTCACCGGCTTCAGCAGCCGCATCGGTAACGTCGTAGCAGCGGCGGTCAACAAGGCTGGCAAGTGATGGTGACACCGATTCGAAGGGTGCTCCGTGCAGCCAG
>VFKJ01000515.1 GCA_009885595.1 Myxococcales bacterium
CAATTTCGGATTCGGCGCGTCGATCTTGATGCTCGGTGGCAGCACCTTGTGGTGCAGCGCCATCACCGCCTTGAACAAGCCCGCCGCGCCGGCCGCCGCCTTGGTGTGGCCGATCTGCGACTTCACCGTGCCCAGCGCGCACCACTGGTTGTCCGGACGCGCGCCACCGAAGGCGAGCTTGAGGCCGGAGAACTCCGCCGCGTCGCCGGCCTTGGTGCCGGTGCCGTGGGCTTCCACCAGCTCCACCGTCTCGGGGCCGTAGCCCGCGACCTCGTACGCCCGGCGCAGCGAGCGCGCCTGGCCCTCGGGCAGCGGCGCGTACACGCTGTTCGCGCGACCGTCCGACGCCGAGCCGATGCCGGTGATGACCGAGTAGATGCGATCGCCGTCACGCTCGGCGTCTTCCAGGCGCTTGAGCGCGAGCATCGCGATGCCCTCGCCCAGCAAGGTGCCGTCGGCGGTGTCGGAGAACGGCCGGCAATCACCCGTGGGCGAGAGCGCGGGCGTCTTGCTGAAGCAGAGGTACATGAAGATGTCGTTCATCGCGTCGACGCCGCCGGTGATGACGAGGTCAGACTGGCCGAGCTGCAGCTCGTTGATGCCCATCGACACCGCGGCCAGCGACGACGCGCACGCCGCGTCGGTCACCGCGTTGGTGCCGCGCAGGTCGAAGCGGTTCGCGATGCGGCCGGCGACCACGTTGCCCAGCAGGCCGGGGAACGACGACTCCTGCCACGGGGTGTAGGACTTGGCGATCTTGAGGCAGATGTCCTGCGCCTCGGTCTCGGGGATGCCGCTCTCGCGCAGCGCCTTGAGCCAGACCGGCTTCTGCAGGCGCGACACCATGCTGCCGAGCAGCTCTTGCGCCGAGGTCACGCCGAGCAGCACGCTGATGCGCTCGCGGTCCATCTTCGAGAACTGGCCCTGCGAGGCGTCCTCCAGCACCTTCTGCGCGACGATCAGCGCGAGGATCTGCGCCGAGTCGGTCGCCGGCACGATGGTCGGAGGCAGCCCGAACTCGAGCGGATCGAAGTCGACCGCGCCCAGGAAGCCGCCGCGCTTGCTGTAGGTCTTGTCCAGCGCCTTCGGATCCGGATCGTAATAGTCCTCGATCAGCCAGTGCGACGACGGCACGTCGGTGATCAGGTCCTTGCCCGCCAGGATGTCGGTCCAGAAGCCGCGCGAGTCGGTGGAGCCGGGGAACAGCGCGCTGACTCCGACGACGGCGATGGGGGTCTGCTTACGGTGCGTAGCCATGGTGACGACCTCGATGCGGTGAAGAATTGAAGATCAGGAGAGACGCCGCGGCCTGAACTGGAACGACGCGGGGGAAACCGGGAGACCAAAGCTGCGCAGCTGGCCGGCGCGGGTGATCACCGCGGCGCCCTCCAGCAGGTTCCTGGCGATCTGCACCACCGAGCGGTTCTTCGGCTCGGCGAGGAAGCTGTCCTTCGCCCAGCGGTTGAACGCGCCCATCGCGGGGCCAGACCAAATCTGAAAGTCAGCGCGGCGCGAGGCCTCGCCGTCGATCGCCCACTTGCTCGCCTTGCCCAGATACCAGCGAAAGACGAGCGCCATCTTGTGCTTCGGATCAGCCTCGGCGCGGGTCACTTCGTGCGCGTCGCGCTTGAGCCAGAAGCCCCGGGTCTCGGCCCAGATCTCCTCGAAGCTCGCGTGGAGAGTGTCGCGCTCGAGCTTCTGCTTCTGATCGAGGGGGATGCTCTCGAGCGAAGCGTTCGAGTGGTACGCGTCGTAGAGCTTCGCCGCGCGCACGCCGAACATGGTGCCGCGCTTGAGCACCTGCACGTTGACGCCCAGCTCGAACATGTCGGCCGCGGGCGCCATGATCGAATCAGCCACGTCGGCCTCGGCGAGCATCGCCTTGCCCAGCTCCGAGAGGCCCGACTCCAGCGCCGCCTGGTTCACGGAGCCGGTGACCACGTAGGCCGCGCCCATGTTGAACGCCGCCGCCAGCGAGCCCGGAGTGCCCAGGCCCCCCGCCGCGCCCACGCGAATGGGCCGATCGAACTTGTGCTGCGCCGCCAGCTCGTCGCGCAGCGCCATGATGGTGGGGAAGAGCGCCACCAGCGACTGGTTGTCGGTGTGACCGCCGCTGTCGGCCTCGACCGTGACGTCTTCGGCGACCGGCACGCGGGCGGCGAGCTCGGCTTCACCGGCGGTGATCAGCTTCTGCTCCACCAGCGCGCGCAGCATGTCCGCGGGCGCGGGCGACATGAACTTCATCGCCACTTCCCGTCGGGAGATCTTCGCGAACACCTGGTGCTTGCGCGCGATGCGGCCCTGCGCGTCGAGGTGCAGGCCCGTGGCGGCGCAGCGCACCACCGCGGGGGTGAGCCCCATGAAGGCCGAGGCCGAGATGATCTTCACGCCCTTGCGAAGCAGCAGCTCAGCGACGCGGTTCTCCAGCGCAGGCTCGTTGGGCGAGTGGATCAGGTTCACGCCCCAGGGCAGCCGCTCGCCCAGCTTCGAGACCAGCTCGTCGACCGCCGCTTCCACGCGCGGGTAACCCAGGCCGCCGGCACCGAAGAAGCCCACCAGGCCGGCCTCTGCCATCGCGATGCACATCTGCGTGGTGGCGATGCCGTTGGCCATCTCGCCGCCGACGTAGGGAAACCGCACGCCGTGCACTTCGCAGAACGAACGATCGCCCAGCCACTCCGGGTACAGCGCGGGCAACGTCGCCAGCAGCGGGAGATCGCCGGGCGCCGCGGTGGTGACCACCTGGCCGCCGGTGACCAGGCCGATGCGCGCGCGCGTCAGATCGCGGACGACGTGCATGGGCTCGCGCACCTGGGCGATGACGACCGCCAATTCGGCGGGCTCGAACACGGGAGGAACGGGACCAGGACGCCAATGGCCGACTGGCGTCAGCTCAGAACTCTTCATTCGCCTGCTCAGGTAGGGACGGGAGAAACCGTGGTGCGGAAGGGCGTGCTGTCTCGCACGACCTTCGTCATCGGCTCGTCACGAAGCGCGGGGACCCCAGTCTCACCGCAGCGCGTCGCGAATTGTCTCCCGGTCGACCATGCAAGGCCCTGACATCACTGCGTCATTTCTTGAATTGAGTGCGAGCAGGCCCAGCTCGCGGCTCGAGCTGGGACCTGCGAACTAATGGACCAACGTGCGTCTGCCGGTGACCAGCGAGATGACCGCGAGCACGAGGAACACGAAGAAGAGGATCTTCGCCACGCCGACGGCGGTCGAGGCGATGCCGAAGAAGCCGAACACACCGGCGATCAGCGCGATCACGAAGAAAATGGCGGCCCAATAAAGCATGGTGAGCTCCTTTCGAAAGTCAGTCCTTGAAGGCGCGCTTGAGCTCCGACATCCGCGCGTGGGTGAACTCTTGCGCGGGGAGCAGCTCGCTGAACACCAGGCCCCGCAGGTCGGCCGAGAGGGTGGCCAGGTCACGCTTGTAGTCGGCCAGGCCGTGGTCCTCTCCTGACTCGAGCGCGGCGATCGCCGCCTTCTCGCTGAAGGCCGCGGCGCCCGCCGCGATGACGTTGGTGAAGGTGCCCCACGCGCCCGAGGTGTCGGAAGCGACGCCGCCCAGCGCGCTGATGCGGGCGCTCAACGCCTCCACCCGCTTCTGGTGGGACTCCAGACAGGAATGCAGCTGCGCGCGCAGGGGGCTGTCCTCGATCTTCTGGAGGGCCTTGCCGTACGCCTCGACGGCAGAGCGCTCGCCGCGGAGGAAGCTGTTGAGCTGATCCACGTTCTTGTTCGACCTGGTGTCTGCGATGGCCATGGCAGCGGCCTCCTGGTTCTCGAGTGAGTCCTGCACGGCCAACGCATTCCAAGCCGCGTGCCAGCGAGTTCCCTCAGGGAAAAACAGGGAGGAACGCCGCAGAAGGTGAGCGTGTGGGCCCAGCTGGGGCGCGGTGGCCTGCGCTCCCCGTTAGCCACTGCTCATGCGCAGGGGGAATCCTGCGGTGCACCGAGGGGGAGCCTCGCTGGCGCTGCTGCCGTTCATGCTCTTCACCGTGACCTTGCTCGCCACCCTGACGGCCGCGCAGCTCACGCGCAGCTCGTTCGAAGAGGCCGCGAGCGCCCGGCTGGAACACCTCGCCGACAACGCCACCGAGCGCCTGCTCGATCGGCTGGAGATCGCCGGCAGCATCGCGCGCGGCACCGCCGGGCTCTTCTCGGCGGAGGAGCGGGTGTCTTCGCAGGCCTTCCACGCGTTCGTCGGCTCCCAGTCCGTCACCCGATGGTTTCCGCACGGGCGGGTGTTCTGGGTGGTGGCGCCCCGCCCAGAAGAGCGGGGCGCGGTGCTGGCGCGCGGCCGCACGGAATCACCGGACTACCGCTTTCGCGCCCGCGAGCCGCGCTACCCGGTGCTCTTCGTGTCCCCCAGGTCAGAGGAGAACCCGCGCGTGCTCGGCCTCGACCTCTCGCAGAGCGCTCGGCGGCAGGAAGCGATCGAGCGCGCGCGGGACGAGGGCGAGACGGTGCTGATCAGCGACTTCACCCTCGAGCCCGGGTGGCCCTCGGCGGCGGTGCTCTACCCCGCCTACTCCGGCTCGCCCCGCACCCCGGACGAGCGGCGCGCGCAGTTTCGCGGGGTGGTGATCGTCAGCGCGGCGAGCGACGATCTCCTCGAGGAGGCGTTCACCCCGTCCGATGCCTCGGCGCACGTCGCGCTGGAAGATCTCACCGAAGGGCGCCCGCTGTGGAGCACGCCCGCCTTCCCGGCGCAGCTGACCGGGGTGCGGCGCAACGTGGTGTTCGGCGGCCGGGAGCTGGGCGTGCACCTGGTGCCGCGCGCGGGGGTGAACGAGGTCCAGCAACGCTTCACCTTCGTCGCCATTCTGGTGGTGGGCACCCTGCTCGCCTTCGCCTTCGCGGGCCTCACCTTCCAGCAACTCCACGCCCGCAGCGCCGCCGAGTTCGCCCAGGCGCAGAGCCGCGCGGCCTTCGACGAAGCCGATCGCCGGCGCGCGCTGCTCGACCTGGTGGTGGAGCAGAGCTCGAACGGGATCATGATGGCTGACGGCCGCGGCACCTTGCGGCTCTTCAACCAGGCCGCGGCCGAGCTGCACGGCGTGCGCCGCGAAGAGGTGCTCTCGCCGGGCTGGCGCCCCACCTGGACGCTCACCACGCTGGAGGGCGAGCCGATTCCGTCCGACCACACGGCGCTCTCGCGCGCGCTCGCGGGCGAGCTCGTTCGAGACGAACGCTGGGTGGTGCATCGGCCCGACGGCGAGACCCGGGTGCTCAGCGGCAGCGCCTCTCCCTTGAAGAACCCCGACGACACCAGCGCGGGCGCGGTGCTGGTGCTTCGCGACGAGACCGCGCGGCTGCGCGCCGAGGCCGAGCAGGAGCGGCTGATCGTCGCCCTCGAGTTCTCCAACGCCGAGCTGGAGCAGTTCGCCAGCGTGGCCAGTCACGACCTGAAGGCGCCGCTGCGCGGCATCTCGCAGCTGGCGCAGTGGCTGGAGGAGGACCTGGGCGCGAAGCTGAGCCCGGAAGATCGCCAGCACCTCGCGCTGCTCAAGGGCCGGGTGCGCCGGCTGATGGGCCTGATCGACGGCATCCTCGGCTACGCGCGCGCCGGGCAGTCTTCGATGACGTTGGAGCGCTTCGACGCGCGTGACGCCGCCGCAGAGGCGCTGGTGCTGCTGGCGCCCCCCCCGGGCAGCGAGGTCACCCTGCCCGTGCCCGGCCTGATCATCGAGGGCGACAAGGCGCTGCTGCTGCAGGTGCTGATGAACCTGCTGAGCAACGCGTTGACCCACGGCGCCAGGGCGGCGGCGAAGATCGAGCTGGGCGCCGAGCCGGACGGGGCCTTCGTGCGCTTCAGCGTGAAGGACAACGGCCCCGGCATCCCCCCCGAGTACCACCAGCGCATCTGGGGAATGTTCCAGACGCTGGTGCCGCGCGACGAGAAGGAGAGCACCGGCATCGGACTGGCGGTGGTGCGCAAGGTGGTGCAGGCCCAGGGCGGCCGCACCTGGCTGGAGTCGGCCGCAGGTGAAGGCGCCACCTTCTTCTTCACCTGGCCCATGCACACGAAGCGCCGGGCGTGACTGAATTGCACACAGGTCATTCGGGTGTGGCGCGGTGACACTTTGAAAGGTGTCGGACCGTGTCTGACATTATTGGCTCACTACGGGAGGGCGGCGCTCACTGTTCCTTCTCGGGGGGAAAAACGCATGAGCACCCGTCTCGCGATCGTTGAAGATGATTCCATTCAGGCAGAGCTCTTGAGCGAGACGTTGCTCGCCGAGGGCTACGAAGTGCAAACCTTTCCAGACGGGCAGTCCGCCCTGGCCGCGCTCGAGAGCGGGGTCCCCGTCGACGTGGTGCTGGCCGACGTGGCGATGCCCGGGCTCGACGGGCTGGGGTTGTGCGCGGCGCTCAAGAGTTCCCGCCCCGAGCTGCCGGTGATCCTGGTGACCGGCGAGGCCAGGGTGGAGACCGCGGTCGCCGCCCTGCGCGCCGGCGCCTACGACTTCCTCTCCAAGCCGGTGGAGACGGCGCTGCTCCTGCCGTGCGTGGCGCGCGCGTCTGAGCGGCAGCGGCTCGCTCACGAGCTCAAGGCCGCCACCCGCGCGATGCCGGTGATGGACTCGGGGTTGTTCGGGCAGAGCGACACCATGCGGGTGGTGCGCGAGCTGGTCGCCCGGGTGGCCTCCTCGGGCGCCAGCGTGCTCATCCACGGCGAGACGGGCACCGGCAAGGAACTGGTGGCGCGCGCGCTGCACAAGCAGTCCTCGCGCGCCAAGGGCCCCTTCGTGGCGATCAACTGCGCCGCGCTGCCCGCTCCCCTGGTGGAGAGCGAGCTGTTCGGCTACGCCAAGGGCGCCTTCACCGACGCCCGCGCCGCCAAGTCGGGCCTGTTCGTGGAAGCCACCGGCGGCACGCTCTTCCTCGACGAGGTGGCCGAGCTGAGCCTCGACAACCAGGCCAAGCTGCTGCGCGCGCTGCAGGAGCGCAGGGTGCGCCCGGTGGGCAGCAACACCGAGGTGCCGTTCGACGCGCGCATTCTCGCGGCCACCCACCGCGAGCTGGAAGGAGAGATCGACACGGGCCACTTCCGGCAAGACCTCTTCTTCCGGCTCAACGTCATCCGCATCGATCTCCCGCCGCTGCGCGAGCGCGGCATGGACATCGTCCACCTCGCCACGCACTTCCTGCGCGAGGTGTGCACGCGCGACAACCGCGAGGTTCCCAGCCTTCCGCCCGAGGTGGCGCAGAAGCTGCTCGCCTACCCCTGGCCAGGCAACGTGCGCGAGCTGGAGAACGCCATCGAGCGCCTCGCCGCGCTGGCCACCACGCAGACGCTCTCGGTGGTCGACCTGCCCGAGAACATCCGCCTGCACGAGCGCGAGCGCTTCAGCATGCAGGTGGACGCCGCGGAAGAGGTGGTGACGCTCGATCAACTCGAGAAGCGCTACGTGCTGCGGGTGCTGCAGCTGGTGAAGGACAACCGCAGCCGCGCCGCCACGATGCTGGGCATCGATCGCCGCACGCTCTACCGCCGCCTCGAAGCGTGGGGCTTGTCCACCGGCAGGCAGAGCCCTCCGCAGGGTCCTCCGCACGGTCAGCCGCACGCCCCGCCGGTGGCGCGAGGGGCGAGCCCGTGACCAGGCTCACCGTGCTGGTGGCCGACGACGACGAGGTCGATCGCCTGGCGGTGCGCCGCGCGCTCAAGGGGGCGACCCTGCTCGAGGCCACCGACGCGGGCAGCGCCGAGGCGATCTTGCGAGAGCGGCGCGTCGACCTGGCGCTGCTCGACTACTTCTTGCCGCCCAACACCGGCCCGGAGGTGCTCGCGCGCCTGGTGGAGCTTCAGCCCGGGCTGCCCTGCATCTTCCTCTCGGGCCACGGGAGCGAGGAGGTCGCGGTGGAGGCGATGAAGGCGGGCGCCGAGGACTACCTGCCCAAGTCGGCCGTGAACGAGCCGCGCCGCCTCTCACGCCTGGTGGAGCGCACCTGCGCTGCCAACCAACTGCGCCTGCAGGTGCAGCGGGAGCAGGCGCGCTTCGCCCTCGCGTTGGAGGCGTCGGGCGCCGGCACCTGGAGCACCGCGGGAAAGCCAGCGGTGGTGAACGGGGAAGAGCGGTTTCGCGCGCTCTTCGACCTGCCCGAGGGCCACAGCTGGCCGCTGGAGCGATGGCTCACCTGCTTCAAGCCGGAAGACGCGGCCCGCCTGATGAGCGCGCTGCAGGAAGGCTCGGTGTCGCTGCAGGCCGAGCTCACCGGCACGCCGGGCCGCTGGGTAGAGCTGCGCGGCCGGCGCGAGGTGGGGGGCGTGAACCACTTCGGCACGGTGCTCGACATCACCCAGTCCAAGGCGGCCGAGGCGCGCACCCTCGCCATGAAGGACCGCCTGATGGGCATCGCCAGCCACGATCTCAAGAACCCGCTCTCCGCGGTGAAGATGGGCGCCCAGCTGCTGGCCCGGAGCGAGCGCTTGAACGATCACGAGCGACAGGTGGTGGCGCACATCGCCGCCAGCGCCGAGCGCATGTCGAGGCTCATCTCGCAGCTGCTCGACCTCACCCGGGTACGCCTGGGCGGGGGCCTGGCGCTCGAGCGCAAGGAGGTCGAGCTCGTGCCCCTCATTCACGCGCTGGTCGAAGAGACGCGCCTGGGGGCGGGGCGGACCATCGAGGAACGGCTCGCGCCGGTGACGGTGAACGCGGACCCCGACCGGCTGGCGCAGGTGGTGAGCAACCTCTTGAGCAACGCGGCCAAGCACGGCGAACCGTCCGCGCCCATCGTGGTGCGCCTGCGCGAGGTCGAGGGCCGCGCGGAGCTGTGCGTGGAGAACCGCGGCGAGCCCATCTCACCCTCGATGCTCGACACCCTCTTCGAACCCTTCGTGCAGGGCCCCGACGCCGCCCGGGACGGCCTTGGACTGGGCCTGTTCATCAGCCGCGAGGTGATGCACGCGCACGGCGGCACCTTGACCGTCTCGTCGTCAGTGGAGGGCGTGACCCGCTTCGTGGCCGCGCTCGGTCACGCGTACTCCACGCGCGACCAGTAGCGATCGATGATGGTGAGCAGTTCCACGAAGCGGGGAAAGTCCATCGACTTCACGAAGTAGCCGGCGACGTTGAGGCGGTGCGCTTCGCGGCGCTCGTCCTCCTGGGTCGAGGTGCTGATGATCACCACCGGCGTGGAAGCCAGCGAGGCGTCGGCCCGCAGGGCGCGGAGGAACTCGAGGCCATCCATCCGGGGCAGGCGCAGGTCGAGGATCACCAGCCTGCGCGCGCGCGGCATCTGGTCACCGCGCAGCACCTCGAGCGCCTGCACCCCGTCCTTCGCCTCGCTGAGGCGGTGAGCGATGCCCGCCCTGGCCAGGCCCCGCTTCACCGTCATCAGGTCGACCGAGTCATCATCGACGAGCAGCAAGTTCAACATGACCGGTGGGCGCCCCGGGCCAAGGCGCGCGCTCCTCAGTACGCCGCGCGCCGGAGCGAGTCGTAGCCCGAGATGAACGAGCCACGGGTGTTGTTCCAGGCGCTCTTCAGGCCGCGCCCGAACAACTCCATGCCCGTCGGCTGCGGACGGAGCACCCCGTACAGCAGCGCGCCCAGCACGGTACCGGTGCCGAACATGAGGCCCGCCGTCCAGCCGGGGTGCCGCTTGGCGCTGCCGCTCACCTGCCTGGCCGTCTGGCTGACGGTCCTGCGGAAACGGCCGAACTCCTTCTCGACCAGCTTGCCGGCCTGCTGCGCCGCCATGCTCACGTCGTCCTTGAGCCCTTCGAGATCGCCCTCGCGGACGTCGCTCACCGCGCGCTTCATCGAGCCCTGAATTGATTGCTGGGTTGCCATGATGGTGTCTCCTTGAAATGAATGGGAAGTGGTTGTGATTGAACAGCTGCGTGCAGCCGTCGTGCCTTCAGCTGCCGGGTTTGTCCTTGCGCGGGGTGGCGTGGTGCTCGACCTCGAGCTGGTTGGTCACGCCGCGGACGCCCTTCACCATTCGCGCGGTGCGCACGGCGCTGAGCTCTTCCCAGCCTGAGGTGACCTTTCCGGTCAGCTGGACCACGCCGTTCTTCACCGAGGTGTTGACGTTCTCGAGGTCGGGCCTGTCCTTGAAGGCGAGCTTGAGATCACGCGTGATGTCTTCGTCTTTGGCCTGCGCGGTCTCCTTCTGGGCCGAGGAGACGACCTCGAGCTGGTTCTCGACCCTGGAGACGCCGGACACCCGCGCCGCCTCGGCCTCGGCCGTGCGCTTGACCTGAGCCGTGGGCACCATGCCGAACAGGGTGACCACGCCGTTGACGGTGTCGACGCTGATCTCCATGGAGGGGATCTGCGCGGCGGTGAGCAGCCTCATCTTCACCGAGCCGGTGATGCGGGTGTCGGAGACGCTCCTGCGCGCTTCTCCGGGCCGGGCCTCGCCAGGGGGCGTGGGCGCCGCGTCGCGCTGGGTGAAGGTGGTGCGATCGTCGTCGCCCAGGGCGTCGGGTCCCTTCACCTGGCTGTTCACGCGGCGCACCCCGGGGATGCCGTCCACCAGCGCCACCGCGCGCAGTTGATCAGTGTAGCTCTGCGCCTCGCCCCCGAGGATCACCACGCCGTTCTCCACCGAGCGCACGGTGATCTTGCTGTTCTCGAGAGCCGCGTCGTCCTTGAGCGCTTGCTTTGCCTTCTTCTCGAGGTCCTTGTCGGCGGTCTCGACCCGCTTCTCTTCAGCCGCGGGCACCACCTGCAGCAGGTTCTTCACCGAGCGCACGCCGTCGACCCCGCGGACCTTCTGCTCGGCCAGCGCCTTCTTCTCGCCGGTGGGCACCTTGCCCGAGAGGGTGATCACGCCTTCGTTGGTGTCGACCCGCACGGCGGTGCTCCGCACCTCGGAGGTCCAGAGCGCCAGCTTCGCCTTCGCGGTGATCAACCCGTCAGGCACGGCTGCGAACACCGGGGCAGCGGCGAGCGCGAGGCCCAGGGCGAACGCTTTGAGCAGAGTGTGTTTCATCGGTGACTCCTTGGTTGGGGTGGCTCGACACCCAAGGAGCAGGTTCCGGGCCGGCCCGTGAATCCGCACCCCGGAAGGCAGGAGGGGCGTTCGGAAGCGGGGCGAATTGGCGGTGCCGGTCGCTCAGCGGGGCGCGATGGCGCGCCGACGCCGCAGCGCGGTCGCCAGCAGGCCCAGCCACGCAGGGAAGGCGTCGATCGAGGCGCAGGTGCAGCCGATGGAGAGCTCGCGGCGCGGCTGAGGTCTCCCGGCATCGGGCTGCCCTCCATCGTCCGTTCCGGCGTCGAGCGACGAGCCACCGTCGGCGGCCACGCCCGCATCCTCCGCACCCGCATCGAAGAAGCCGGCGTCATCGCCGCCCGCGTCGAAGCCGGCGTCATCGCGCCCCGCGTAGAAGGAGCCCGCGTCATCGCCCCCCGCGTCAGCTGTGCCGGCGTCGTTCGCCCCTGCGTCCTCGAGGCCCGCATCTTCCGGGCCTGCATCGGGCGGGGAGACGACGCTTCCGTCCAGCGTGCCTGCGTCGGGCGGGGAGACGACGCTGCCGTCCAGCGTGCCTGCATCGGGCGAGGGGACGCCTCCGTCCAGGGTGCCCGCGTCGCCGGGGCCCGCGTCGACCGGCACGACCGTGGTGAGGGTGATGGCCACGGACCCCAGGCCCACGCCGGCGCGGGTATCGGTGGCACGCAGATCGAGCGTCACCAACCCAGCGGCGACCGGCGCCGTGAACGTGGGCGCGAGCGTGGTGGTCGAAGACAGCGTCACCGTCGGGCCCGAGCGCTGCGACCAGGCGTACGTCATCGCCTCACCGTTCGGATCCGCCGCGCTGCCCGCCAACTGCACCAGCGCGCCGCCATTGACCGCCTGCGCGGGCCCGGCGTCGACCAGCGGCACCTCGTTCACGCTGTCGCGAATGGTGACGTCGACGAAGTCAGCCGCGGTCTCCACGCCGTCGGTGACGTCGACCGCGAAGCGCAGCACCTGGACGCTCGTCACCGTCGGCGTGGTGAAGGTCGGCTGCGGCACCACCGCGCTCGAGAGCGTCACCGGCGCGCCGCCGTCCTGCGACCAGGCGAAGGTGTGGGTGTCGGTCGGGTCGACGTCGCTCACCGTCGCGCTCAGCGTCGCCAGCACCGCCTCGTCGAAGGCGAGCGTCGCGGGAAGAGTGAGCTTCGGGGTGCCGTTGAGCCTGAGCGTCCACGTCGCCTGCGAGGTGGAGAGCGTGTTGATGCGCCCCCCGAAGAACATCATCCCGCCCGCATTGTCACTGTAGGTCGGCCCCGCGAAGGTGAGAGTGCCAGCGCTGGGCGAGGGGGTGATAGCCCTCCAGAGCGGGCCTGCGGGGTCGTACTCGAAGGCCGCGGACTGGGGCGTGCCGCTGGGCGTGGTCACCCCGCCGTAGAGCGCGAGCTTGTTGGTGCGTTCATCGAAGGTGCACACCGCCGAGCCGCGCTTGGTGGGCGAGCCCGGCGCGGTGATGGCGAACCAGGTGTTGCTGGCGACGTCGTATTCGACGGTGTCCGCGAGCGTGTCGTTGACGATCTCGCCGCCGAAGATGATCAGCCGGCCGCGCACCGGGTCGAAGCCGTAGCAGGCGCTCGCGCGCGCGGGCGGCGGGGTGCCCAGGGGCGAGATGGCCGCCCAGGTGGCGGTGGCGGTGCTGGCGTTCACCGTCAGCCACCACAGCCCGTTGTCGAGCAGGGTGGCCTCGGCGTTGTTGGAGGTCGCCGTGCCTCCTCCGAACAGCAGGTGCTTTCCCACGCTCGGCACGTAGACCATCGCGAACAGGAACCGCGCCGAGGGGATCGCGCCCGCGTTCGTCAGCTGCTGCCAGGTGTTCGTCAGGGGGTCGAACGCCCAGGTGTCCTGCCGCAGCGGCCCACCCAGCGCGCCGCTGCCGCCGAAGAGGACCGCGCGTTGCTGCTGCGCATCCCACGTCATCACCCCCCACGCGCGCGCCGACGGAGCGGTGGGCGGCGTGCGCTGCGTCCAGGTGTTGGGGGAGTACGTCCAGGTCTGGCCGTTGGTGCTCAGCAGGGTGTTGCCGCCGAAGAGCACCTCTTGTTCGCCGCCGTCTGCGCCGACGCCCGAGGTGATCATCGGCCCCGTTCGGGTCGAGGGCCTGGTGGCCGGGTTGAGGTTGGCCATCGTCGGGGCCGCGGCCCACGAGGCGCAGCTGCCCGCGAGGAGCAGGAGGGCGCGAAGCGAGTGGGAAGAGCGGAGGGCCAACGATGCTCCTCGGTCAGACGCGGCCCTGCAGCCTACCCGGTTTTGCGCGCTCCTCCCCGCGCGCCTTGATAGCGCTCATGGACGGCTCGCTTCACGAGGCGGCTGATCACCCCCATGCAGACAGACCACGAGTCGCTGCGCAGCTCTGAGGCGTTGTACCGCTCGCTGGTCGAGGCCTCCCACGCCCTCATCTGGCGGTGCGAGGTCGAGGGCCGCTAC
>VFKJ01000672.1 GCA_009885595.1 Myxococcales bacterium
ACGTCGGCGACCTCGTCGAGGGTGCCCATGCGCCCCCAGGGGAACTCGCGCGCCACGAAGTCGGCGATGCGCTCGGGCATGTCCTTGGCGCGTTTGGCCCACGAGCCGCCCTCGAAGAGGATGCTGCCGGGGCTCACCGTGTTGACGCGAATCTTGAGGCTGGCGAGCTCGGCGCCCAGCGAGGCGGCCAGGGAGATCTCCGCGGCCTTCGAGGCGCCGTACTGCGAGCGCGGCCCGGGCCTCGAGCCGGAGATGGACGCGATGATCACCGCGCTGCCTCCGCCGGCCGCCTGCAGGTGCGGTGCGCCCGCGCGGATCAGCCTGGCCGCGTGCACCAGGTTCACCTCGAGCGTCTTCACCCACTCTTCGGGCGTGGTCTCGAGGAAGTTGCCGCCGAAGGTGCCGCCCACGTTGGCCACCAGCCCATCGACGCGGCCCAGCGCCTTGGCGGAGGCCTCGACGAACTGCTCCACGCCACCGGGCGCGAGCACGTCGACCTGTTCGCCGTGCACCTGGACTCCCAGAGAGCAGAGCGCCGCGGCGGCCGCCTCCAGCGTCTCCTTCGTTCGGCCGCAGATTCCGATGCTCGCGCCTTCTTCGGCGGCGCGCTTCGCGATCGCGTGACCGATGCCGCGCGTGCCGCCTGTGATCAAGACGACCTTGTCCCGCAGCTTCAAATCCATGCTGGGGGAATATCACCGCTCGCCTTCACCGACCCTTTCCAGGCTGCCGGGGGATCAGGAGGCACTCAGAGATAGTCCAGCTTCACCGCGACCTCGGCGCAGGCTTCGAGATTCACCAACACATCACCTTCGGGCAGCGAGCCCAGCAGCGACACCGTGTACTCGAGGGTCCCCGACTGCAGGTACGCGGCGACGTCGAAGGCCTCGCCGTTCCACGCCACGGCGCGCGGGGCCGCCTCGGTGCGCACGTAGGCGAACACCCGTGCCTGCAGCCCGACGGCGCCCCGCGGCTCGAGCTTCACGTGCGCCTCGTCGATGAAGCCGAGATCGTCGGACGGGTTCACCGCGGTCAGCCGAATCGACGTCAATTTGAAGTGCGCCTCCAGCATCGCCTCCGTCTCGGGGGGCACCTCGGCGCTCAGGTCGAAGGCGAAGGTGCGTTCGAGCTCGAGGCCGCGCTGCATCGCTGCGGGGAGCCGCGCGTACTGCTCGCGCACCCCGGTCGGCACCTGGAAGCGCTGTGCCGGCAGGTGTTGGCACACCGCGGCCGAGCGAGCCTCCAGGAAGAAGGGATCAGCTGAGCAGCCGGCGAGGAGCACCGCGGCGGCGAGGAGGGGGGACCGGACCATCGTGAGGGCCTCGAAAGCGCCTGCCCGGGCGCGTCCCCCGTCCAGGGGGGCTGGGCGGTGGGGGACGCGCCGGGAGGCTGGGGGGGACGGCTCAACCGAACGAAAAGAGAAAACCCAGACGAGCTGAAGGAATGACGCCGGTGAGGGCGAGGCCGCGCGCGGTGACGGTCGTGGCGTCGCCCGTCACGTAGGTCCGGCTGGGCACGCCCGCGTGGACGTAGGAGAACCCCGCGCGCAGCGTGAAGGCGACGTGTTTCGACCCGAGCTCGAAGCCCGCCTGGGCGCTCGCGAAGCCCACGGTCAGCCCGGTGATCGTCGCACGGACTGCCTCGTCGGTGATGAGCTGCGGCAGCCACGCGAGCTGGCCTCCGAACACGTAGCCCCCGTCGACGCCCAGCAGCGGCCGGAAGAGGGAGGTCGGGAAGGCGACCAGCAGCACGCCTGCCCGCACCCCGACGCCGACCCCGTTGCTCAACCCGCCGACCGAGAGGCGCAGGTAGCGGCCGGGTGTGATCACGAGCGACACGCCGATTCCATCAGGCACGCCCACGTCGAGTTGGACCCCCACGGGGGGCGCAGACCAGGGAAGGCGGCCGTCCTCCTCCAGGGTCACACCCTCCGCCGTCACCAGCGGCGGAGAGGAGGCCAGAGCGAGGGCGAGCGCGACGGTCAGCACGCCAGGGCTGTCTGCAACCTCTCAGCCGCCGCGATCTTTCGAGAATGCGCAGGGTTGGCCGTCTCGGACGAGGGGTGCGGCGTACCACCGGAGTGGGCCCGACCTCAGCGCGCGCAGCCCAGCAGATCGCGCAGCACCTTGCGCGCTGCGGGCACGAAGTCATGGCTGGTGACGGACGGCTCGAGCTTCACCAGAGGCGCTCCACCTCGTGACGCCGGCCACCGTCATCGCCTGGCACCGTACCGGCTTTCGTTTGTTCTGGCGGTGGCGCACCCGTGGAGGAGGTCGACCCACCATCTCGCATCAGGTGCAGGGGCTGGTGCACCGACTCTCCACCGACAGTCCGAGCTGGGCCGCGCCCCGGATTCACGGAGAGCTGCTCAAGCTGGGCATTCGCGTCGCGCAGTCCACCGTCGCGACGTTGCTCCCGAGAGGTCCTCGCACGAAGAAGCCGCCCTCGCAGGCATGGCGCACCTTCTTGTCTGATCCTCATGTCGCATTCGGAGTTTTCGTTAGGGACAGGTGCTGCCCACCCTCACCGAGTGTCTGCATTGGCCAGCACTTCGAAGTCGACCCCCATGGCCCCGTAGGTGCGCTGGGCGCGCGCATCGAGCGTCAGCAGCCGCGCGCGGGCGTGGGCTGCCGAAGCCGCGATCAGCGCGTCGTACACCGCGCCCCCGAGGAGCCCTCGTGCCGCGCAGGCCGCGATCAACTTCCGCTGGGCGACCGGAGGCAACGAGACGACCTTCGCCTCGCCCAACCCGTCACGAAGCCAGGTGGCGACCAGTCGTGCCTCGACCCGATGCGGAGGGGGCAATCGCGTCAGCACCGAGAAGACTTCGAGCAGAGTGTGTCCCACGAGGGTGTCGACCCGCTCCATCGCCCTGAACGCCTCGGCATGTCGCTCGTGCCAGGTCGCGAAGGCCGCGATGAGAACGCTGCTGTCGGCAGCCACCTTCACCGGCGCGTGCCCTCGAGCACGTCGCGGACCAGGTCGCTCTTCAAGGACGGGAGCGGCTTGTGCGGCTGCGCGACCAGTCGATGACCCCGCCGCACCAGCGTCACCTGCGTGGGTAACGGCTCGATGATGAGGGCCCCGTCGCGGAGCGTTATCTCCAGCGCTCGCCGCGCGTGGAGCCCGAGCTGCTCCCTCAGCACCTTGGGCACCACCACGCGGCCCAGCCCATCGATGGCAGTCTTCATGGCAGTAGAATGCCACGGGGCCTGCCATTCAGCCACGGGTGGAAACGAGCTTTTGAAAGCGCGGTAGATCGATCGTGCCGATCGCGGGCGATCGCGTGGCCGATGCCGCGCGTACCACCGGTGATCAACACCACCTTGTTCTCGAGCTGGAGATCCACGTGATACCCCTTACCCCTGGACGGCCTCGCAGCCCTGCAGATCGCGCAGCACCTTGCGGGCTGCGGGCACGAAGTCATGGCTGGTGACTGAGGGATCGAGCTTCACGATCAACTTGAGGTCGGGGGTGAGGCGGTAGAGCCCCTTGGACTTCTGCACCAGGCGCGCGAGCTTTCCGCCGTCGAGGCGGGCGTCGTGGCCCAGCGTCACCACCAGGCGCCCCGGGCCCCCGTCGAGCTGGCGCAGCGCGAGGTGGCGCAGGTCGATCTTCAAGAGCATCACGTCTTGCAGCGAGTCGAGCTCGTCGGGCGCGTCACCGAAGCGGTCCACGCACTCGCCGCGCAGATCTTCCAGCTCGTCGGCCGACTGCGCCTGGCTGTAGCGCTTGTAGAGCACCAGGCGCTGGTGCACGTCGGGCACCCAGGTCTCGGGGAGGTACGCGGGCAAGGGCAGGTTCACGTCGGGCTCGATCTGGTCCTTGCGGGGTTCGCCGCGCACCTCGGCGATCGCCTCTTCGAGCAGCTGCGCGTACAGCTCGAAGCCGACCGCCTCGATGCTGCCGGACTGCTCCTTGCCCAGCAGGCTGCCCGCGCCGCGGATCTCGAGATCGTGGCTGGCGATGTTGAAGCCGGCGCCCAGCTCGGTGAAGGCCTGCAGCACCTCGAGCCGCTTCTCCGCGTCCCTGGTGATGGTGCGGCCGTGCGGCACCAGCAGGTAGGCGTACGCGCGTTCCTTGCTGCGGCCCACCCGGCCCCTCAATTGATACAGCTGCGAGAGGCCAAATTGATCGGCGCGGTTGACGATCATGGTGTTGGCCGAGGCGATGTCGATGCCGCTCTCCACGATGCTGGTGGCCAGCAGCACCTGGGCGCGCTTCTCCACGAACTCGAGCATCGCCTTCTCCAGCTCGCCTTCGCCCATCTGCCCGTGCGCCACCACCAGGGACACGTGCGGCACCAGCTCGCGCACCAGCTTCTCCATCGAGCGGATGGACTGGACCCGGTTGTGGATGAAGTAGACTTGCCCCCCGCGCTGCACCTCGCGCTCGATCGCTTCCTTGATCTGCGTGGGGTCGAACTTGTTGACGAAGGTGCGAATGGCGCGGCGATCGGCCGGCGGGGTGGTGATGAGCGAGAGATCTCTCATGCCCGACAGCGCCATGTTGAGCGTGCGGGGGATCGGGGTGGCCGTGAGCGTCAGGGTGTCGACGGTGGTCTTCAGGCGCTTGAGGTTCTCCTTCTGCTTCACCCCGAACTTCTGCTCCTCGTCGATCACCAAGAGCCCGAGGTCCTTGAAGCCCACCTCGCTGTTGAGCAGCTTGTGGGTGCCGATGAGCACGTCGACCCGGCCCTCGCGCGACTTCTGCAAGGTCTCGCGAAGGTCCCCCTGGCGACGCATCGAGGAGATCACGTCGACCGTCACCGGGTAGCCGTCGAAGCGCCGCTTGAAGCTGGTGTAGTGCTGGTGGGCGAGCAGGGTGGTGGGCACCAGGATCGCGACCTGCTTGCGATCGAGCACGGCCTTGAACACCGCGCGCATCGCCACCTCGGTCTTGCCGTAGCCCACGTCGCCGCAGACCAGCCGGTCCATCGGCTCGCGCTTCTGCATGTCGGCCAGCACGTCGTCGATCGCCTTCTGCTGATCGACCGTCTCCTCGAACTCGAAGTCGGCCTCGAACTGGCGGAAGTAGCGATCGGGCGCGTGGAAGGCGAAGCCCGGGTGCGCCTTGCGCTCGGCGTAGAGCTGCAGGAGCTCGGCCGCCATCTTGAGCAGCTGTTCCTTGACCAAAGCCTTGCGCCGCTCGAACGCGCCGGTGCCCAGCTTGTCGAGCGTCACCTTCTCGGGGTCGCCGCCGGTGAACTTCGAGACCAGCCGCAGGCGGCTGACCGGGAGGTAGACCTTGTCCTTGCCCAGGAACTCGAGCAGCAGGAAGTCGGCGGCGATCTGGTTGACCTGCATGGTCACCAGCCCGCCGTAGCGGCACACCCCGAAGTCGGCGTGCACGCACAGCTCGCCTTCCTCGAGGTCCTTGAAGCTGGCGGCGAAGCCTTCCGCGGCCGAGCGCCGCCTGCGGGTCGCCCGGCGCGCGCGCTGGCCGAAGATGTCCTCGTCGGAGAGCACCACCAGCGCGCCGCTGGCGTCGACGAAGCCCTGGCTCACCTCGCCGATGAAGAGGTGCGGGCCGCCCGTGGGCGGAGCCTCGGGGAAGGCCCTGGGGTGCACCTTGGGCTTGAGCCCGCGCTCGACCAGCAGCCGCTTGAGGCGATCGGCCTGGCCCAGGGTGCCGCAGGCGACCGCCACCGCGAGGCCGTCTTCCTTCCACGCCTCGAGCCGCTCCAGCAGGGGCTCGAGCGCGCCCTCTTCGCCGTGATGCGCGCGGATCGCCTCGCGCAGCTCCTTGGTGCCCCCGAAGTGGAAGGCCACCGGCGGCTCTCCCAGGTCGAGCGAGAGCCCGCCACCTGAGGCCGCGCGGAACGGCTCGAGGGCTCGGGCGAGCTCCTCTTCCGTGAGGAAATGAGCGGGCGGGGCGAGGGTGAGATCCTGCCGCTGCACGGCGTCGCTGTAGCTGCGCTCGATCTCGCTCTCCAGCTCGCCCAGCGCCCGGTCCTGCGCGTTGGGTTCGTCGAACCAGAACAGCGGGGAAGGGTGCCAGCGCCGCAGGTAGGTGAAGACCGGCACCAGCCCGCCTTCGAAAAACCCGGGGAGCAGCCCCTCGAGCCCGCCAGCACCGATGCCCTCGCGGATCTGCTCCAGCCGCTCGCGCACGCGGGAGGTCGGCACGTGCTGCTGCTCGGCCGCCTCGCGCACCGCGGCTTCGGCCTGCCGCCGCGTCTCCTCGGAGAAGAACAGCTCGCGCGCGGGCAACAGCGTCAGCTCGCGGATGGCGTCGATGGTGCGCTGGCTGCCGGGGTCGAAGCTGCGCATCGACTCCACGGTGTCGCCGAAGAACTCGAGGCGCACGGGCGCGTCGTGCAGCGCGGGGAACACGTCGAGGATGTCGCCGCGCAGCGAGAAGGTGCCGGGGTCTTCCACCAGCGGGGCGTTGCGATAGCCCATCGCGGTGAGGCGGTGCGCGAGCTCGTCGCGGCCGGGGTCCTGCTCCACCTTCACCACCTGCGAGAGCTTCTCCATCACCTCGAGGGGGATCACCTTGCGGCACAACGCGCGCACCGAGAGCACCAGCGCCTGGAACTTCACCCCGTGCGCGAGGTGAAAGAGCGCGCCCAGCCGATCGGCCACCACGCCCGAGTCGGGCACCAGCTCGTCCCAGGGGAGCACCTCGTCGGCCGGCAGCCGCACCACCGTGGGCGCGAGCCGGGTGCCTTCGCCCCCCAGGAAGAACGAGAGGTCGCTGGCCAGGGCGTCGGCGGAGTCTTCGTCGGGGGTGACGCACACCAGCGGCGCGCCGAGGCGCCTGGACAAGCGCGCCAGCACCCAGGCCCGCGCGGCGCCGGTGAGGCCCGTGGTGCGCGCCCGGCGACCGGGCTTCAGCTGGGCCAGCAGGCTGGCCATGGCCTCGCCACCGCCGGCAGAGGCGGAGCCGGGGCTGAGGGTCATGCGCTCAGGAGACATCGAGGAGCGGAAGTAAGGCGGACGACCGGGGCGGTCAACGCGATTACGCCCGCTGGAGCAGCCCTTCCAGGGTGGTCGAGGTGAAAGGTGGCGGCCAGGTAGCGCTGATCAGCCTCGCAGGGCTCGCTCCAACAGATCGAGGACTCCGAGTTCCCTGGCCCACCGACGGAGGTACGGCTCACTGAGGCTGGCACGCTTCAGGCGGAGCACTCCGAGGATGTCGGCCCACTGCCTGTCGGACTGCTCGTTGCCCAGCCGGTACCACGCGAGCTTCGCGAGCACGGTGTCCTCGGCGGTGGCGACCTTCACGCGACTCGTCGGACGCCCCATGAAGCCCGCTCGCGAACGAGCCGCAGAGGTAGTAGCCGATGCTCAGCTTCTCGAACGCGCGCGCCACGCGCAGCGTGACGTCGTTGGGCGAGACGATCAGGGCCGCCATCGCCTGACCCGCGCTGCGATGTCCGCCCCGTAGACCTGCTCGGCATAGCGCCAGCGGAGCTCGTGCCGCGGCGCCATCGGGTACTGCTGGCGGACAGCTTCCCAGACACGCTTCCGGACCTCGTCGCTCAACACGAAAGCGAGTTGCACACGCCGAGAGTCGGACATGCGGCGCAGTCCATCGAGCTGCCTCGCGGCTACGCGCGGGTCAGTGTCCGACTGGGCGACGCTGGCTTCGCCGTTGTGCATGCGGCAAGCATACGCCGCCGCTGGCAGGCTCGCGCGGGCGGTCAACGCGATTGCGCCCGCTGGAGCAGCCCTTCCAGGGTGGTCGAGGTGAAGGGCTTGTCGAGCGCCGGGGGGCGGGAAGAACAGAGGTTCA
>VFKJ01000578.1 GCA_009885595.1 Myxococcales bacterium
ACCACCACGTTGCAGGTCAGCTGCGCCTGCAGTTGCTTGGGTTCAGGACCATACGCCGTGACGGTCACCAGGTACGGAGGCGGAGCGCTGGGCCGCGCGCGCGAGCGGCTGTCCGGAACTCGAGGCGGCGCGCCGGCGCCGAGGTGCGCTTCGACCATGGCGATGACGTCGAACGGTCCGGCCTTGATGACCTCGTGCACCTGAAGAGACCTTGCCCATCGCGCCGCTGGTAGCTACCATTGATAACCACCATGGACACCGCCAAGCTCTTCAAATCAGGACGCAGTCAGGCTGTGCGGCTCCCGCGCGCGTACCGCATGGAAGGCCAGGAGGTCGCGGTGCGGCACTTTGGCGCCGGAGTCCTGCTGCTCCCGCTGAAGGCGGGCTGGGCCACGCTCGAGGAGGCGCTCGGTGAGTTCGAGCCGGGGCTGAAGCTGCGTCGCGAACAGCCCCCGCCGCAGCGCCGCAAGGCGATCAAGCCGTGAAGTACCTGCTCGACACCGACATCTGCATCGCCCTCATCAACGATCGGCCGCCGGGGGTGATCGAGCGGTTTCGACGCCACCAGGTCGGGGACATCGGGGTCTCGAGCATCACGGTCAGTGAGTTGGCCTTCGGGGTGGCGAAGACCGGCTCGAAGCGCAACGTGCACACGCTCGAGAAGTTCCTGCTGCCACTCGAGATCATGCCCTTCACCGCCGAGGCGGCTTTCGTCGCCGGCACCGTCAGGGCTGTGCTCGAAAAGCGGGGTAAGCCAATCGGGCCCATGGACCTGCTCATCGCCTCACACGCGAAAGCGTTGGGCGTCACGGTGGTCACGAACAATACGCGTGAGTTCGGTCGGGTCCCGGGCCTCAAGGTCCAGAACTGGATCACCGACGCTTGATCGGAACGGCCACGCCGTGCGCGGCGTTGATGCGCGCGGGTGAGAAACGCGCCACGGTCCGGCTCCTTCCCCCCCGTGGAGGTCGTACCCATGCGTCACGCGCTGCTCGCCGTCGCTCTCCTCTCCAGCCTCGCCTCCGCCGCAGGACCTCGCCCGGAGTCGATTCCCCCCGCGCTGTGGGAGTGGGCGCCCTGGGTGCTGCACGATCAGAAGGACGCGCTCTGCCCGTTCCTCCACGGCACCGAGACCAACGCGTGCGCGTGGCCGGGCCGATTGGCGTTGACGCTCGACGACAAGGGAGGCCGCTTCACCCAGTCCTTCAAGGTCTTCGGCCGCGACGCGTGGCTGCCGCTGCCCGGGGAAGCGAAGCGCTGGCCGCAGCACGTGCAGATCGACGGCCGCCCTGCGGTGGTGGTGAGCGACGGCGAAGACAACCCCACGGTGCTCTTGAGCGCGGGCGAACACGTCGTCACCGGTGACTTCGAGTGGGACGCCCTGCCCGAGGCGCTGGAGATTCCGCCCGACACCGGCCTGCTCTCGCTCTCGGTGAAGGGCCAGGCGGTCAGCATCCCCAACCGCGACGGCGAAGGCCGGGTGTTCCTGCAGCGCGAGAGCACCCAGGAAGAGACCGATCGCGTCGAGCTCGACGTCCACCGCCTGGTGAGCGACGAGATTCCCCTCACCCTGGTGACGCAGCTGACGCTGAAGGTCTCCGGTCGCAGCCGCGAGGTGTTGTTCGGCCGCGCCCTGCCCGAGGGCTTCGTGCCGATGGAGCTCACCTCGGGCCTGCCGGTGCGCGTGGAGCCCGATGGTCACCTCCGCGTGCAGGTCCGGCCCGGCACCTGGGTGCTGCGGCTGAGCGCGCGCGGTGAAGGACCCATCGCCTCGCTGCAGCGGCCCGATCCGCAAGGCACCTGGGTCGAAGGTGATGAGGTCTGGGTGTTCGACGCGCGGCCCTCGCTGCGGCAGGTGCTGGTGGAAGGCGTCAACGCCGTCGACCCCACGCAGACCACCCTGCCCAACGAGTGGAAGGGCTTCCCCGCCTACGCGATGGGCCAGAAGGACGTGATCAAGCTGACCGAGCGCCGCCGCGGTGACAGCGAGCCCGCGCCCGACGTGCTCAACCTCTCCCGCACGCTGTGGCTCGACTTCGACGGCACCGGCTACACCGTGAGCGACAAGATGAGCGGGCAGCTGCACCGCTCGTGGCGGCTCGACGTACAGCCGGGCACCGAGCTGGGCCGCGTCGTCACCTCGGGCGCTGATCAGTCGATCACCCGGCTGGACGCGAACGCCAAGGCCGGCGTGGAGCTGCGCCAGGGAGGCCTCGCGCTCGAGGCGGACTCACGGCTGACCGGCGACATCGGCCACCTCTCCGCGGTCTCGTGGGACGCGGACTTCAACTCGGTCAGCGCGACTCTTCAACTGCCACCCGGCTGGCAGCTGATCAGCGCCAGCGGCGCGGACAGCGTGCCGGGCACCTGGGTCGATCGCTGGACCTTGTTCGACTTGTTCCTGGTGTTGATCATCGCCGTCGCCATGGGGCGGCTGTTCGGCGTGCCGTGGGGCGCGCTCGCGCTGGTCACCCTGGGGCTGGGCTGGCTCGAGGAAGACGTGCCCCAGTACACGTGGCTGGTGGTGCTCGCGCTCGAGGGGCTCTTCCGGGTGCTGCCCGGGGGCAAGCTCAAGGCGCTGTTCAAGGTGACGCGCTTCGCGGCGTGGGCGGCGCTGGTGGTGATGACCCTCACGTTCGCGGTGCAGCACGTGCGTGAGGGCATGTACCCCGCGCTGGCGCAGCACAACCGCTCGCTGGGCGGGGTGAAGACGTGGAGCGAATACAACCTCGACAACGAAGCGCAGTACGCGCGCAGCTCGAGCGTGGAGGCCTTCGAACAGAATCAGAACGACTTCAAGGGCGACTACGACAACGCGCCGCAAGGGAACGTGTTCGGCCTGAACCAGGTGCAGCAGAACATGCCGCGCTCGCTCAACATGAAGCCCCCGCCCCCGCAGAAGGCGTTGTCCGGGAAGAAGCGCAGCTTCAACGTGCGCGACTACGACAAGAACGCCACCGTGCAGACGGGGCCCGGCCTGCCGCGGTGGGACTGGCGGCCGATGCAGATCCGCTTCTCCGGGCCGGTGCAGCGCGATCAACAGCTCTCGCTCTTCTTCCTGGGGCCGAAGGTCAACCTGGTGCTCTCGTTCCTGCGGGTGTTCCTGCTGGGGCTGTTGCTCTTGTGCGTGCTGGGCTTCCCCGGTGGGTTCTGGCCGCCGGGGCTCAAGGCGATGGTGAAGACCGCGCCTCCCGAAGAAGAAGAGCCGCCCGCCGCAGGCAGCGCGGCCAGGAGCGGACTGGCGGTGTTGCTGGTGCTGCTGGGTGGCCTGAACGCGCGCGCCGGGGGCGAAGAAATGCCCGAGCCCCCCGAGAACCTGATGCTCGAGCAGCTCAAGGCGCGCCTGCTGGAGAAGCCCGACTGCGCGCCCTCGTGCGCGTCGATTCCCAGGCTGCAGCTCGAGGCGACCGCGAAGCTCTTGCGGCTGCGGCTCGAGGTGCTCTCCGGCGCCCAGACGGCGGTGCCGTTGCCCGGCAGCGCGGCGCAGTGGGTGCCCGAGACGGTGCTGCTCGACGGCAAGCCGGCCAGCGGCCTGCGGCGTGGAGAAGACGGCACGCTCTGGCTGCAGGTGCCTCCCGGCGCGCACCAGGTGTTGCTCGAAGGAGCGCTGCCTCCGCGAGATCAGGTGCAGGTGGGGCTGCCGCTGCGCGCGTACCGGGTGGAGGCGAAGCTCGACGGCTGGACCCTCGACGGGCTGCACGAAGACGGGGTGGCCGACGAGAACCTGCAGCTCAGCCGCAAGGCCACCAACGAGAAGGGCCAGGGCGCGTCGCTGCAGGTGGGCACGCTGCCCCCGTTCGTGCGGGTGGAGCGCACGCTGGTGCTCGGCCTGCAGTGGACGGTGGAGACGCGGGTCGAGCGGGTGACGCCGGTCGGCAACGCGGTGGTGCTCGAGGTGCCGCTGCTCGCCGGGGAGTCGGTGACCTCGAGTGAGGTGCGCGTGCAGGGCGGCAAGGCGCTGGTGAACATGGGCGCGAACGTGACGGAGCTCGCCTGGAGCTCGGTGCTCGAGGCGAAGGCGCCGCTCGAGCTGGTGGCCCCGAAGGGGTTGCCGTGGGTCGAGGTGTGGCGGCTCGACGTGAGCCCGGTGTGGCACGTGGCCCTCAACGGCATCCCCGTGGTGCACCAGCAAGACGCCAGCGGCGTGCGCATGCCCGAGTGGCGCCCGTGGCCCGGCGAGAAGGTGACGGTCGAGGTGCTGCGGCCCGAGGCGCTGCAGGGCCAGACGCTCACCATCGACCAATCGTCGCTGAGCATCACCGCGGGCGCGCGCGCGACCGACGTGACGTTCACCGCGAACTTCCGGTCCTCGCGCGGAGGGCTGCACGCCTTCACCCTGCCGGTGGGCGCGACCATGCAGAACGTCACCATCAGCGGGGCGCAGCAGCCGATCCGCCAGGAAGGGCAGACGGTGGCGATTCCCCTGGTGCCCGGCTCGCAGCAGGTGGTGCTCACCTGGCGCGAGGGCACGAGCATGGGCACCAGCTGGACCACGCCGGCCATCGACGTCGGCACCGCCACGGTGAACGCGGACATCGAGGTGAACGTGCCGCGGGACCGCTGGGTGCTGCTGGTGCGCGGCCCGGGGCTGGGACCCGCGGTGTTGTTCTGGAGCTTCCTGCTGGTGCTGCTGGTGGTGAGCGTGGGGTTGGGGCGCACCAAGCTCACGCCGCTCTCGACGCTGCGCTGGGTGCTGCTGGCGCTGGGGCTCAGCCAGGTGCCGATTCCGGCGATCGTCTTCGTGTTCGCGTGGCTGCTGTTCCTGGGCTGGCGCGAGAAGACGCCCGAGCTCACCTCGGGCTGGTTCAACCTGCGTCAGCTGGCGCTGGTGGGCGTGACGGGCCTCGCGTTGATCGTCCTCGGGGTGTCGGTGTACGAGGGCCTGCTCGGCCAGCCCGAGATGCAGGTGCGCGGCAACGGCTCGAGCGCGTCGATGCTGCGCTGGTTCATGGATCGCACGGCGGCGCAGTACCCGACGGCGTGGGTGCTCTCGGTGCCGATGCTGGTGTACCGCGGCGCGATGCTGGCGTGGAGCCTGTGGATGGCGCTGTCACTGGTGTCGTGGCTCAAGTGGGGGTGGAAGTCGTTCTCCACGGGCGGGCTGTGGCGCAGGCCGCCTCCGTCTCCTCCTCCGCTGCGCTCACCGAGCCCGTGAGCTCCCCGCCGGCGTCCCGCGAGGCCCGACCCAACCGCTCGCACAGAGGCCGGGGCTCGAGGTGCGACCGAGGTCGAAGAAGACCAGGCGGGGAGGCCCCCAGAAGGCACAGGCGGGGCACTCCGTGGTGGTGCGCACCGCGAGCCAGCGTCCGTTGAAGCCCATCGCGCCGCCGAGCTGAAGCGGCAGCGGCCACCCCGGGTTCACCGTGGCGTCGTCCACCAGCCGGCAGCTCATCACCTCTCGCCCGGCTGGCTGGACCTGATGCACCCGCGTCTCCGCGCCCACGCTCCACAGGCCCAGCACCGTCAGGAAGAGCGCGTCGCCTGACGCGGTCAACTGCAGGTCGCTGGCTTCAGAGCCGAGCCAGGTGAGCAGCTGCGACCGCCCGTCGTCGTCCGCCCGATGCAGCCCGATGGTGTCGGGGAGGGAATCGAGCATCGACCGGGACAGGCGGAAGCGGCCTCGCGCGCTCTCGGCCACGCCGGGCCACGTCTCCACGCTCCAGGCCACCGGCTGCGGGCCCTCGAGCACGGCCCCATCGAGCGTGCTGCGCACGGAGTCGTCGCGAAGCACCAGGCGATCGCCCACCACCATCGCGGGCGCCTGCCCGAAGTCCGCGGGCACGCTCACCGAGAAGGTCCTTCCCCCATCGGGCTCGTACCGCTCGAGCGCCGAGGCCAGGGGCGAGCCCGCCAGCCAGGTTCGTTGCACCAGGGCGGCGCCCTGCGCGTCGAGCACCGGCTTGCCGAACTCCCCGTCGACCTCGAGCTCTCCCTCGGGCACGCCCGTCGCCGCGTTCACTCGCGAGAGCAGGGACCGCGGCCGCTCGGAGGCGCTCGCTGCGGTGACCCAGAGCGTGCCTCGACCATTCTCCGCGAGCGCGGTGATGTGCGTGATGGAGGCCTGAGTGGTCAACGGCCCGTGCCACGCGAGCGCGCCGGTGCTGAGGTCGATCGCCACCAGGGTCGCTGCGTCAGCCACGAAGATGAAGAGGCCACCGGCGATCAACTGCGTGCCCCTCGCGACGCCCTGCGGGATGCCCTGCAGGTTGACGTCGGTGCGAAACCGCTCGAAGCCCTCGGGCGTGTACGAGACCGCGGAGCAGCGGAAGGTGGGGTCGGTGGGCCTGGTGGCGCCACCGCACTCGACCCAGTACCAGTTGCCCTGCGCGTCGGTGACGCCCTCGAAGCGAAAGCCGCCTTCGTTCGAGACGTAGCTCCAGCGCGGGTGGAGGTCGGTCTCCTGCGGCACCACGCAGGCCTGACGCTGACAGGTCCCCTCGCCGCGACAGGCCGACTCTGGCGAGCAGGTGAAGCCCTCAGGCGGCACCACCGCGCGGCAGGACCCGGCGAAGCAGATGTTGGCGAGCGCGCAGCTGACGGCTCCGCACGGCGTGCCGTCTGGCACCGGCGCCGAGCCACACCCGAGCAGGGGATCGCAGGTGGGGGCGAGGCACGCATTCGTCGACGCCGCGCACTCGATGGTCGTGTGCCGACAGCCCCGGCCCAGCGCGCAGGAGTCGGCCGTGCACGCGTCCTGGTCGTCGCAGCGCGCAGCCTGCCCGGCGCAGACGCCGCTCCGGCACGAGCCCGCCTCGAGGCACTGCAGCTCATCGGAGCAGCTCGCGCCGTCTTCCTGGAGCGTGTGCACGCAGCTGAGCGAGGCTGGATCGAAGCGCACGAGGTCGCACGGACCGGACGCGCCGCAGTCCAGCGGCTCGACGCCTTCACCGGTCACGGGGATCTCCATTGCATCGAGGAAGAGGCTGGCCGTGGCGACGCCGCGCGCGGTGGGCGTGAACGTCAGCTCCAGCTCGACCTCGGTGCCGCCCGGCACTTCGAGTGAGGTCGGCGCGCTGAAGGGCGCCTCGATGGCGACGGCGAGCGTGCGTGCGACGCGCGAGCGATTGATGATGTGGACCGCGTGGGTCCTCGGGAAGTTGAGGGCGGTCGGCAGGAAGTCGACGCGCTCCGGAACGGAGACCTCGCCCGAACCCAGTGAAACCACGCCCGAGTCGGCGCACGCCGCCAGCAGGGTGGCAAGAACTGCGACGCGGAGGGCCGGCATGGCCGGGGCACTCGCAATGAGCGTGCCGCGCTCGGACTCGCGGCGTGGAACCCAGGCGACGGGCGCAGCTGCGGACCTTGAAAGCCTCGAGGTGCGCGGTGACGGAAGGGTCTGGCCGCGGGGGACGCATCGAGCAGGCCCTCCGCTCGCGGTTCTTGATCTCAGGTGAGCGAAGCGATGTGAAAGTGACGCGGGGGG
>VFKJ01000733.1 GCA_009885595.1 Myxococcales bacterium
CATCGCCCCCCTGCCCGGCCGCGGGAGCGCTCCGGCGGAGCGGTTCCGCCTGCCCGATGGGCGCACGTTCGGGGTGATCGCTTCGACCACGCAGCCGTTTTGTTCAGCGTGTGATCGCGCGCGGCTCACGGCGGATGGGCATTGGTTCACCTGCCTGTATGCGACCCAGGGGATGGATTTGAAGGCGGCGCTTCGCGGGGGTGCGAGCGCAGACGAGCTCGAGGTGCTGATTCGTTCGACCTGGGAACGCCGGACGGATCGCGGCGCGGAAGAGCGGCTTGCTCTCAGAGAAGGTCGCGGGCCCCTGGTTTCGGCGGCTGAGTTGAAGGGCGCGCCTCATCGCGAGATGCATACCAGAGGCGGGTAAGCCCTCTCCCCGACCCTCTCCCCCGCGGGGGAGAGGGAGACAGGTTCGTCAGCTGATCTCGGCTTCGATCGCTCTCGCGGCGGCCGCCATGTCGATCGCGGTGGTGATGGGCCTGCCGATCACCAGCAGATCCGAGCCCGCCTGGATCGCCTCCAGCGGGGTCTCGGTGCGGGCCTGATCATTCGCCGCCGCGCCCAGCGGACGAATGCCCGGGGTGCAGAGCACCAGCTTCGGCCCCACCCGCGCGCGCACCGCGGCCACTTCCCGCGCGCTGCAGACGAGCCCCGTCGCCCCCGCACGCACCGCCACGTGCGCGAGCGCCTGCGCCTGGTCGCGCGCGCTGGCCGGCACGCCCACTTCCTGCAGCGCCGCGTCGTCCATCGAGGTCAGCACCGTCACCGCGAGGATGATCGGCGCCGGGTGACCCGCCTTCGCCGCGCCGTTCGCCGCGCCCTCGACGGCGGCCTTCACCATCGAAGACCCGCCCGACGCGTGCACGGTCAGGTACGAGACCCCCAGCGCCCCTGCCCTCGCCGCCGCCAGCTCGACGGTGTTCGGAATGTCGTGGAGCTTCAGATCAAGAAACACGCGGGCCCCGCGCCGGAGGAACTCCTCCACTGCGAAAGGCCCATGTTCGACGAACAGCGAGAGCCCCACCTTCGCGACGCCCACGTGCGCGACCACCCGCTCCCAGGCCAACAAGCCCTCGGGGAGCGGCAGATCGACGGCCAGCGCGATGCGGTCGCGAGGGGCCAGGCTCAGCCGCCCTTCTTCAGCTCGGCGTCGATGATCTTCTCGAACTCGGACGCCGGCTGCGCGCCGGAGATCAGCTTGCCGTTGATGAAGAACGCCGGCGTGCCGCTGACGCCCACGTCACTGCCGGCCTTGGTGTCCGCTTCGACCAGCGCTTTGTTCTTTCCACTGTCGAGGCACTCGTCGAACTTCGCCTTGTCGAGGCCCACCGCGGCCGCGTGCTGCTTGAGCTCGGCGACGGTCAGCGCCTTCTGGTTGGCGAAGAGCTGCTTGTGCATCTCCCAGAACTTGCCCTGATCGTTGGCGCAGGCAGCCGCCTCGGCGGCCTTGGGCGCGTTCGGGTGGAAGCTCAGCGGATAGTGGCGGAAGAACAGCTTCACCTTGCCGGCGTACTTCTCCATCACCTGGTTCACCGCGTCTTCGGCCTTGCTGCAGAACGGGCACTCGAAGTCGGAGAACTCCACGATGGTGATCTTCGCGTCAGCCGGGCCGCGCATCGGGCCCTTGCCCTCGACCTGCACCCGGGGCTCCTCGAGCAGCATCTGGTAGTTCGCCTTCGCCTTGAGGCCGTCGAAGATCTTCATCGCCACTTCGCGGCCCTTGTCCTTCTGCAGGAAGCCGATGATCTGCTCTCGCATCGACTCGACCGTCGACCCGGGCGGCATGCGCGCCTTGTTCTCCTCGAACACCTTCAGAATGTCCTCTTCCGAGGGGGGCGGGAGCTGGGCGTCGAGCTGCGCCTTCACCCACTGCTCGTCGGTCTGCCCGACCTTCGCGGCCTCGGCCTTCGCGAGCGCCTCGAGGGCGATCTGCTCGGCGGCCTGCTGGCGAAGCTCCATCTTCTGCTTCTCGAACTGCTTGAGCTGCGGCGCGATCTTCGCGTCGACGTCCTTCAGGGTGATCACGGTGTCGTTGAACTTCGCCACCGGCAGGTTGGGGTTCTCAGCGCTTCCACCGGTGACCGCGGCCGTGGTGGAGCCGGTGTTGCTGCCGCCCTCCTTACAGGCCGTGAGCAGCAGCGCCGCGGTCGTGACCGCGACGAGGAACATTCGAAGGGGCTGGATCATGGGCAGCCCGCTTAGGCCAGCAGGTGGGATGACGCAATGCCAACTCCTACCGGCTCATTCCGGAAGGTCCATCAGGTCGCCCTCGTCGGGCGGCCGGGGCTTTCCGAGCTTCTTCACCTTCACCACTTCCTTCTCCAACTCGAGGGGGAGCGCGGTGTCTGACTCGAAGCGCACCTTCTTGGTGAGCGGCTGGAAGCCCTTGGCCTGCAGTCGAATGGTGGTCAGGGTGCCGGGCGGCCGCGAGATCGTCACCGGGGCGCGATCACCGGCTCTCGCAACGACTCCACGCGGGTGACGGGCACGTGCGCCGGCAGGGGCAGGGGCGCCGTCCGGGCGGTGGGCGTGGGGTACGAGGCCACGGCCTCCAAC
>VFKJ01000198.1 GCA_009885595.1 Myxococcales bacterium
CGCAGCGCGACGCCGTCCGCGTCGTTCCCCGTATCGCCTGTGAAGAAATCGAGGCCTGGTACTTCGGCGACTGGGAGGCCGTGTGCGCAGCCTACCCTCGCGTCCCGACGACCATTCCCTCAAAGAGGCAGTACCGCGCGCCAGACAGCATTCGCGGTGGGACTTGGGAGTCATTGGAGCGCGTGCTTCAGCAGGCGGGTTACTTCTCTGGTGGGCTAGCCAAGATCGAAGCCGCTCGAGCCATCGCCCCACACATGGCTCCCACCCGAAACACCTCGCCGAGTTTCCGCGCGTTGCGCGACGCGCTTCAGGAGTTCTGAACAGCACCCCGGTACCAACTCCTTGGTCATCCTGCTCCGCTGGCTGGGTGAGTGGCTACGCAGGCCTCGATGAGTGCGGAGTGATGGTGTTGCCGTTGCTCGGCCTGGTGGAGCGTGAGGGCGAGCTGCATCCGCGAGGTGGCCAGCTCGTTGTTCTTCGCCACCGGCTCACGTCACCCGAAACGGCGACGCGCTGAGCCGTCACCAATCGAGCGCTTCGGCGCCCGGGTACACCTTGATGCAGCGCTGGCGAACCGCGCGCAGCTGACTGCCGGTGGCCACCGACTTGTAGTCGGCGACGATCGGCGGCAGCTGCGAGTTGTCGTTGCGCGCGCAGGTGGCGCTGATGAGAAGCGAGAGCGCCTGCTCGCGCGCCACCGGTGACTTTACCGCGGTGCGCACCCGGCCGCGGGCGTCCCAGATGGCCTCCCACTTCTCCTGCTGTGCGAGCTTCTGCAGCGAGTCGAGCAGCGCCAGCTCTGCCGGGGTGGGCGGCGGCCCCCTGGCCCTCACGGGCTCGGTGACGCCCGCGTCGAACGCAGCGACCGCCACCGCCGCCACCACCGGCGCGCCGGCATCGACCACCACCACCTCGGCGACGCCGGCGTCCACCACCTTCTTCCCGGCGTCCACCTCGAAGGTGCCGTCGGCCAGCAGCACATAGCCCGCGTCGATCATCTTCGAGCGGTACGCCGAGCGCTCGGCCCAGTTGTCGGTGCGCACCTTGGCCACGATGCCCGAGAGCACGAGCGCGCCGCCGACCAGGACGAGGATGAGCTTCTTGCCCGAGACGGTCTTCACCCCGTCGAGGGGGGAAGCTGCGCCGACCGGAGGCTTTGTGGCCGGCTTCTGCCCGCCGCCGCTGGGCGCCCGCGTCTCGCCTGAGCTCATCGACGGCGTCACCGACATGCCCGGCGTGTAGACGCCGCTGGTCTCGTCCTGGGCCACCTCTGCCAGGGCGTTGCCGGTGAGCTCGAGCACGAAGGTCTCGATGTTGCTGGTGCGGCGCTCGCGGTCCTTCTCCAGCGCGTGCTCGACGGCGGCGGTGGCGGCGGGGGGAAGATCGGGCCGCAGGCTGTGGAGCGGCACGTGCTTCTCGTAGGCGATGCGGAAGACCACCTTGGCGATGTTGTCGGCGGTGAAGGGCGCCTGGCCGGTGAAGAGCTCGTAGCAGATGCTCCCCAGCGAGAAGAGATCGCTCTGCGCCGCCACGTCGCTGTTCTGACCCAGCGCCTGCTCGGGAGACATGTAGAGCGGGGTGCCGATCAGCACCGAGTCGGTCGTCTTCACGGTGTTCGAGTCGGAGAGCTTGCTGATGCCGAAGTCGAGCACCTTCACCTGGTCGCCCACCGCGGTGGGGGTGACGAAGATGTTCTCGGGCTTCAGGTCGCGGTGCACCACGCCGTTGCGGTGCGCCGCCTGCAGCGCCGCGCCCACCTGCCGCATGATGCCGCTGACCTGCTCGAGGTCGAGCGTCTTGCCGCGCGCGCGCTGGGCGAGGCTCTGGCCCTTGAGGAACTCCATCACCAGGTACGGCTGGCCGGTGGGGAGGGTGTTGAAGTCGAGCACCTGCACGATGTTCGGGTGCTCGAGGCGCGCGGCGATCTCCGCTTCGCGCTTGAAGCGGCCCAGCGCTTCCTGCGGCAGGGCGCGATCGACGTGCAGCACCTTCACCGCCACCTGCTTGCCCGCCAGGCGGCGGTGTCTGGCCAGCCACACCTCGCCCATGCCGCCCCGGCCGAGCTGCCGCTCGATCTCGTAGGTCTCGGCGATGATGACGCCGGGCGAGAGCAGTGAGGTGTCGCTCATGGAGCGAAGCCGATAGCAGCGGAACGCTGCGCGAGACAGACGGGAGCGAAGCGGACGGCTGGCCGAGGCGGAGCGACCCAGGACATGGAAGCCGCGGACCTTACAGCCCCCGACCCACTTTGGCGGACTGGAGTTCGGGCAGGGTTCCAAGCAGAGTTCTGCTCATGCTCACCACGCTCGTCGTCGCCCTCACGCTCTCTCAGCCGAAGGTCGCGCCCCTCGACGCGACCGCCTTCCGCGACAAGCTGCAGGTGCTGACGGACGGGCAGGGCCACTACATCGCCCTCGACCCCGAGGCGCCCTACGGCGAGACCACCTTCACCGGTGACGGCAAGGTGTTCGCGAAGATCCCCGTGATCGGCGGCGGGCGGAGCGGCAGCGAGCAGTGGAGCGTGGCGATGTGGGACCCGCGGGTGCGCTACGGCAACAACTCGCCGGCCAGCATCGAGATGAAGGACTCGGGAAAGTTCTACTCGGTGACCTGCGCGAAGAAGACCACCCCGCTGACCGCGCTGCCGGCTGACGCCGCGAAGAAGCTGCTCGCGACCGCCACCTTCGTGCCCCCCACCTGGACGCGCATGCCCGAGAAGCTGCTGCGTGACGACAGCGGCACCTATTACCTCGTCGATCGCTTTCGCTCCCCTGAGGCGAGCGACCGCCGCGACTTCCGCGTGTTCGCCGGCCCCAAGGGCAGCATGAAGCAGCTGCCCCTCAAGGACGTGGTGGACGACGAGCAGGGCATGATCCTCGCCACCAGGAACGGCAACCTGCGCCTGGTCACGAACACCGACGGCAAGTTCGAGGGCAAGTGGATTCAGGGGAAGGTCACCACGCCCCTGCTCGAGGTCTCCCTCGACAGCGTCAACAACGGGAAGATGGTCTACATGGACTTAGGGCCCTACTCGGGTCAGCGCCTGGGGACGCCCTGCGACGACTTCATGTGAGGCTTCCGATCGGGCGGGGAACGCAACGCGGAACACGCGGCCGACGACAACCTTGGTTGGTGCGGTGCGTCGTCTTTCGGTGTTCAATCAGCGCACCTTTCATCCCATGAGCCAGGGGCAGACCAGCCAGCGTTTGAGGCCGTTCAAGCCGCTCCGGTTCGGGCGGTACACCCTCTTGATGCCCATCTCCACCGGGGGCATGGGCGAGATCTTCCTCGCGCGGCTCGAGGGTTCGCACGGCTTCGACAAGCTGTGCGTCATCAAGAAGATCCTCCCGCACCTCGCCCAGGACCAGGACTTCGTCTCACGCTTCGTCGACGAGGCGCACATCCTGGTGAAGCTCTCGCACGGCAACATCGCGCAGGTGCTCGACATGGGGGTGGAAGAGCACGAGCCCTACATCGCGCTCGAGTTCGTCGACGGCAAGGACCTGCGCCGGGTGCTCTCGCGCATGCGCGAGCGGCAGCTGCCCTTGCCGCTGTCCTTCGTGCTCTCGGTGATGACCCGGGTGCTCGACGCGCTCGCCTACGCGCACCGCAAGCGGGGCGACGACGACGCCGAGCTCAACCTGGTGCACCGCGACGTCAGCCCGCAGAACGTGCTGATCAGCTACGAGGGCGAGGTGAAGGTGATCGACTTTGGCCTCGCCAAGTCGGCCCTCTCGCTCTCGCGCACCAACCCCAGCATCGTGATGGGGAAGTTCATGTACATGGCGCCCGAGCAGGCGCGCCACAAGGCCGTCGACCGCCGCAGCGATCTCTACGCGGTGGGCCTGTGCCTGTGGGAGCTGGTGACCGGGAAGAACGCCTTCGAGGAGGTGCCGCAGGGCGCGCTGATGGGCGAGGTGGCGAACCCGTCGATCGCGCCGCTCAACACCATCGAGCCGCTGTGCCCGCAGGGCCTCTCCGACGCGGTGGCCAGGGCGCTCTCGCTCGATCCCGCGCAGCGCTTCCAGACCGCCGAGGAGTTCCGGGGGAAGCTGCAGGCGATCCTCCAGGACATCGATCCGCAGGCGGGGGCCGAGAGCACCTCGCGCTTCATGCGAGACGCCTTCGCGGCCGAGTACCAGGCCGAGCGGCGCATGCTCAACTCGGTCAAGGAGCAGGCCCGGGCGCTCGACGAGACCCTGCCCGCCGAGCCGCCGGCGGAAGAGACGGCCCAGAACGCGCCCTCTCCCTTCGCCACCCACCCCACGCCGCTCGCGATGCCCGCCATCACCATTCGCATGGGCGAGGAGACCCCGGCGGCCCGCCCCGCGCTCCCGGGGGCCGAGGCGCTCTCGTTTCAACCGACGCGCAAGGCGCCCGGCGCGCCCATCACCGGCAACCGCAAGGCCCTCGAGGTGCACGAGAAGGAGACGATGCCTTCGATTCAGCTCAAGACGGATCTGCGGTCCGAGCTGCTCTCGCCGCCGCCCGCGGCAGCGCCTTCGCCGCCGCCCACGGCAGCGCCTCCGACGCCGCCTTCGGCGCCGCAGCCGGTTCGCGCGCGGGTGCTGGCGAAGTCGTTCGACGAGGACTCCACCGAGGCAGCGACGCCCGCGATCGCCGAGCCCGAGCCGCTGCCCAGCATCGTGATCGACGGGTTGCCTTCCCAGCCCGTGCACACCGAGCTCGACATGCCCGCGCAGCAGGGCGTCGCGCCCGAGGCCCAGCCCGCGCCGCGGGCCTCGAAGGTCTCGACGAAGGCGCAGAAGGCGGCGAAGAACGGCAAGCCCCGCGCGCCGAAGGAAGGCAAGCCCGAGCGCACCGGCGAGCGGCCGCTGCCCAGGGTCCGCCCGCCGCCGCCCCAGCGCACCGACACCCAGGTGCTGCAGCAGGTCGCTGATCGCGCGCCCGCGCCCCCGCCGAGCGGCTCGAAGCTGGTGTGGATCCTGTTGCCCGCGCTCGCGATCGCCGCCCTGGCCGCCCTCATCGGGTGGGACGTCTACTCGGATCGCGCTCGCGCCCGGGAGGTCGAGCAGGAGCAGGAGCTCGAGGCGCAGGACGAGCCGGCCGCCGAGGTGCGCACCCCCGCCCCCGAGCCGGAGCCCGAAGCGCCGAAGGCCGACGCGCCGAAGGTGGAGGCGCCGAAGAAGAAGCCGCAGGCCGCGCCGCCGCAGCCCAGGGCGCCGTCGCGGGGCAGCGGCAGTCCCGGCGGGCTGGCGCTGCGCGCGCTCCAGACAGACTTCGAGAAGCTGGTCGACGAAGACGTGCAGCGGAAGTTCCGGCTGCAGGTGAGCGCGCTCGAGGGCCAGGTCGACAGCAAAGGCAGCGATCCGGGCTTCCTCAAGAAGGTCGAGGCCCTGCACGCGCGGGTCAAGACGGCGCTCGGCAAACAGCAGTAAGGGTGGCCGCGCGATGGCGCCGCTCCTCGAACTCGACTCGCTGCGTGCAGGCTACGGGCAGACGCCCGTGCTGTCGGGCGTGTCGTTCCGGCTCGAGCCTGGGCAGGCGTGGGTGGTGCTGGGCCCCAACGGCGCGGGCAAGTCGACGCTGGTGCGCGCGGTGATGGGGCTGCTGCCGGCCTCGGGCGGCACGGTGAAGGTGTGCGGGCTGCCGGTGCAGGCCACCACCTCGGCGCAGCTGGCGAAGGTGGCCGCCTGGGTGCCGCAGACGATGGATGACGCCACCGGCTTCACCGGCCTCGAGCTGGCGTTGATGGGGCGGGCCCCGCACCTCTCTGCCTGGGGGCTGCCGGGCCAGCGCGACGAAGAGCGCGCGCTCGAGGTGATGAAGGAGCTGGGGGTGGCGCACCTCGCCTCGCGGCCCCTCGCCGAGGTGTCGGGCGGCGAGCGGCGCCGGGTGTGGCTGGCGCGCGCGCTGGTGCAGGCGCCGAAGCTGCTGGTGCTCGACGAGCCGACCGCGTTCCTCGACGTTCGCCACCAGGTGGAGACGCTGCGCGCGGTGCGCCGCCGGCTGGCGGACGGCCTGGGTGTGTTGGCGGTGCTGCACGACGTCAACCTGGCGATGCACGTGGCCACCCACGCGCTCCTGCTCAAGGACGGCAAGTGCGTGGCGCAGGGACCGGTGGCCGACGTGCTCACCGCCAGCGCGCTGAGCGCGCTGTTCGACATCGCGATGCACCCGGCCGCGGAGGCGGAGCAGGTCTTCGTGCCGCGCTGGGAGGCGCCGTGAGGCCGTGGGCGCTCGCGCTGAGCGGGTCGCTCGCGTTGCACCTGGCGGCCGTGGCGGCCTTTCGCGCTGAGGAAGTGACACCGGTGCCCGCGGCGAAGGTGGAGCAGCGCGGCGAGGGGTTCGTCTCCTTCACCGCGGTGTCCCTGGTGGCGAAGCAGCTTTCCCCTCCGGCGAAGGTCGTGGCCGCCGCGGTGCGCGCGGTGAAGCCCGCGGCTGTTCCAGAGAGCGCTGATCCCAACCCCGACCGTTCATCCCGAGCGGAGTCGAGGGACGAGGCTGAGCTCGAAGCGGGTGCCCCTGCAGGCGAGCCCTCGCCTTCACTGGGTCCGACCGGAGACTCGCAAGCTGAGGCTTCCTCCGCCCCGGGGCCGCCCTCGGGGGGAACGGCGGACGAGGTGATCGCCCTGGTGCATGCCCGGCTCGCCGCGGTGGCCGACCGGTGTTACCCCGCGGCGGCGCGCCGTTTTCAGCAACGAGGCACGGTGCAGCTCTCGTTCTGCACCGACGTCAACGGCGGCACGGCGAAGGCCAGGGTGACGCAGTCGAGCGGCGCGGAGCTGCTCGACGCCGCCGCGCGCGGCTGCGTGCTGGAGAACGCCGTCCCCTTTCCCCGGGAGGCGAGCGCTCGCTGTTTCTCGGTACCGGTGCGCTTCGGACTTTTTCGCTGACGTTACCGGGGGCACCCGCCTGGAAAGCAGGCTTGCGGGCCCGCCGCCTTCTTGCGACTCAGGGTCGCTGGGGGTGACCAGATGAAAGGAAATGAGCTGAATCGAGCGCTGCTGCCTGACGGGCGGCTGCGTCTCTCGAGCGGCGTTTGTTCGTTCGTGTTTCGCCGCTTTCCCTCGGCGACCCTGCTGGTGACCATCAGCGGGAACGATCGGGGCGAGCTGGGCACGGCGCCGCTGGACGAGATTCGCCTGGAGCTCCTGCGCAGCAAGCCGCTGGAGCTCTTCGTCGACGCCCGCGCCGTCACCAGCGCCTCGGCGGCCGTGAGCCGGGAATGGACGGCCTTCTTCGCGGAGCACCGGAACGACCTGAAGAGGGTGGTGATGCTGGGCGGCTCACGCGTCGTCAACCTCACCCTGGCGATCGCGCAGCACCTCTCTCGCACCGGAAACCTCATCCAGATCCACTCCGACCCGCAGGTGTTCGAGGCCCGGCTCGCCGCGCGCGCGGCGTAGTCAGTGAACGTCGTACTTGTTGCGCATCTGCTCGTGCTCTTCCGCGTCGCGGGAGGGGTGCAGCTGCTTCTGCGCGTCGTGCAGGTAATAGAGGTAGTCGCTGGGCGTGGGCCGCAGCGCCGCCTCGAGCGAGGCGTAGGTGGGCGCGCCGATCGGCGTGGGCGGCAGGCCCTTCTTGCGGCGGGTGTTGTACGGATCGTTCTCGTCGCGCAGCTTCACCAGGAAGGCCGAGCGATCGTTCCACGCCTTGAGCTCGTAGCGGCTGGTGGCGTCCACGCCCAGGGGGAAGCCGCGATCGATGCGCTTCCACAAGATGCCGGCCACCAGCGGGCGGTTGGAAGGCGTCGGCTCTTCGCGCTCGAGCATCGAGGCCATGGTGACCAATTCGTGCAGCGAGCGCTTGTAGCCGCGCACCTCGGCCTCGAGCGGCGTGAAGACGCGCGCCGCGAATTGATCGAGCTGCTTCTGCACCAGCACCCGGCAGTCGACGCGGCCCTTGGGCAGCGCGTAGGTCTCTGGGTAGAGGTAGCCCTCGAGCGTGCCCTCGGGGAGCGTGAAGGGCGCGCTGTACCCCAGGCGCGAGGACGCGGCCTTGCTGTACGCGCCGGCGTCGGCCCGGCCTGAGGCGGCGAGCGCCTCGTCGGTGTCGCGAATGCGCCAGCCTTCCACCACCACGAAGGGCTCGTCTTCGGCGATGGGCGGCTTCTCCAGCGCGGTCGCCAGGTCCATCGGCGAGAGGCTGGTGGAGAGCTTGAACTTCCCCGCCTTGAGCGCGAGCCCGCCGCGCTTCCACACCACGTAGCGGAAGACGATGGGGTCACCGACGAGGCCCACCTTCTGCAGCTGAAGACCCACGCTGCGCGCGTTGGCACCCCTGGCCACCTCGAGCTCCACGTCACCGGTCCCCGGGCCGGGCGCGTGGGCCTGGCTGTTGAGCTGGAAGACATAGCCGCCGGCCCCGAGGGCCACGACGGTCAGGGCGATCACCAGGAACAGGAGCAAGCGCTTCACGATTTCGGGAAGTTTTCACGACCCGGGGCGGACTGCGAGCCTGCCGACCTCTTCGACCAGTATTTGTGGGGCGAAGTGGTGGGAGAGCAGCCAGACTCCCAACGGAGGCCATGGCCGTCGACATCGAACCCCTGTTGAGCAAGCTGGCGGAGCTCGCCCCGCGCTTTGGTCGCGCGCGCGTGGATCTCGAGGCGATCGTCAGCCGGGGCAGGGCGCAGGACTACCGGGGGGTGATGCAGAACGCGCGGCTGGTGGTCGAGGTGCTGCTGCGCTCCCTCGTTCAGGAGGAGCTCAGGCAGACGCCCGGGAAGGCCATGCTCGAAGAGCTGGTGTCCAGGTTCCGCCAGCAGGCCAACGCCGGCATCGTGCCGGCCAGGATCCTCGCGCACATGGGCACGGTGCAGGCGTGGGGCAACCTCTCAGCCCACGATCACGCCGGCAGCCTCGACGAGTCGGGCGTGCACATCGCCAAGGACGAGGTGGTCGCCAGCCTCAACTCGGTGGTGGCGATTCTGGCGTGGTACGCCGACAAGAAGGGCCTCTCGGCGCCCAGGCCGGATCCCCTCGGCGTGGCGACCCCCGCGGAGCTCGCTCCCACCGGCAGCATGGCGCCGACCCAACCCCCGGGGCCAGGGCGCGTCATCGGCGGCCGGTACCGCCTCGACTCGCGGCTCGCCGCCGGGGGCATGGGCGAGGTCTACCAGGCCACGCACATCGAGCTGGGGCGGAAGCTGGCGCTCAAGCTCATGCGCCCCGAGCTCAGCCAAGACACCAGCTTCGTCGAGCGCTTTCGCCGCGAGGCGATGACCGCCAGCCGGCTCGGTCACCCGCACATCGTCGACATCATCGACTCCGGGCGCGCGGACGATGGGCAGTTCTATTTCGTGATGGAGTTCCTCGACGGGAAGACGCTCTCGGCGATCATCGAAGAGGGGCCTGCCGCGCTGCCGCTCGCCCTCGACCTCGTCACGCAGATCGCAGAGGCGCTCGACGTCGCGCATCGCGCGGGCGTGGTGCACCGCGATCTCAAGCCCGACAACGTCATCGTCCTCGATCGCGCAGGCCAGCCGTTCGTCAAGCTCGTCGACTTCGGCATCGCCAAGGTCGTGGCGGCGACCGATCGAAAGCTCACCACCCACGGCCTCATCATGGGCACGCCGCAATACATGGCGCCCGAGCAGGCCGCCGGCCTGCC
>VFKJ01000917.1 GCA_009885595.1 Myxococcales bacterium
AGCTTGCTGAAGAAGCCGAACGCGTAGGTGAGCACCAGGAAGATCACGATGAAGGCCACGTCGACCGCGCGGCCCTGCGAGGCCTCGTCGAGCGCCCACCAGTTCATCACCCAGTTGAACGAGAACGTGGTGAGCAGCGTGCCACCCAGGGTGTTCTTGTTCGCCAGCGACATCACCCCCGCGAGGAACTGACCGCCCGCGCCGAACAGCAGGCAGAACATCGCCGCGGTCTTGAAGAACATGGGCAGCTTCGTCGGCTCCGTGGGCAGCCAGCCGAACGCGATCGGCACCAGCGCTGCACACCCAATGGCGAGGCCCAGGAGACCGAGCGGAGTGGGCTCTCCGAAAGGGACGGCAGTTGCGTTCGGTGTCGAGGGTGCGCTCATGGGCGCGGGGGCCTAACCCAGAAGCATTTCAGGAGGTAGGGCTCTCAGCCGTCCTGACTCAGCGCGTAGGCAATTCGGCAAGCCGTCGGCGAAGGGTTAGAACCAAGCAGTGATCACTTCAGTGACCCTGACGAATCTGAGGGGGATCAAGTCCGGCGTCCTTTCGGACCTGACGGGTCTGACGATCCTCGTGGGGCCCAATGGCTCCGGGAAGAGCACTGTCCTCGACGCGATCGCCATCGGCACAGCGCCCGACCCCACAGCCGCGACCGACGAGGCAGTCCGTCGCCGGCTCAGTCGCCAATCGACTGCTCGTTGGCTGTTCCCTGCCCAGCTGAATGGCCCCTCCGTGCTCAGGGTCAGCCTCAGCACCTACGGCACTCGGGTTACCACTCTCACCTGGAAGGGTTCGAGCGACGCCAGCTCAACCGGGCGCGTGGAGCTCACGCTCGAAAGAGCAGATGAGCCGGGGATTCTCGGCCACGGTGAGATCAGGTTCTCCGAAAATGGGGCGGTAGGCAGCAGCTGGGAGGGCGAATTTGAAGACCCTCAGCTCCTCGCGCTCCGAGTCGATCTGCGTTTCATCGACATGCGGTTCGGGGCAGCTGGCGCGCCCGATCTCGCTGACGTGCTCACCGCGGCAAAGGCGGAGGGGCGAGCCGGCTTTGCGCGGGAGATCCTCAAGGAGATCGTCCCTTCGCTCGAATCAATCGAGATCCTGAAGCTCGGCCAGGGGTTCGGCGTGGCCCTCGTCAACGAGAAATCGGCTGTCCCGATTGCCGTTGCTGGGGACGGCGTTCGGGGGCTGGCACGCCTGGCACTCGAGCTCGCCGCGCAGCCGGGGGGCCTCGTCTTGGTGGAGGAGCCCGAAGTCCACCAGCACCCGAAGTCACTCAGAATGTCCGCCAAGGTGATCGTCGCGGCCGTAAGGCGAGGCATTCAAGTCGTGCTGGCGACCCACAGCCTCGAGCTGATCGACAACCTCCTTGAGTTCGCCGAGTCCACGAAGGTTCTGGATCAACTGAGCGTACAGCGTCTACTACTCACCGATGGGCAACTCGATACCAAGCGGTTCCCAGGCGACCAGGCCAAGCGCATTCGCTCAGAGTTGGAGCTCGAGCTGAGATGAAACACGCGGCGATCTTCGTCGAGGGCTACCAGGACCGCGCGTTCATCAACCAGTGGTTGGAACTACACGGGCTCACTCGCGCGCTCAAACAACCCGGCAAGGGTATCTTCGTCAAAGTCATCCCCAGCGGTTCCGAATTGTGGCTGCTGCCTACCGAGGGAACCAGTGGCCTCAGCGTCGTGTTCGGTGACTTCGTCGCGGCGCGCGGCAGTGACTTTGACCAGTACCTGGTCGCCAACGACAGCGACTTACTCTCGGCACCGGAGGCAGAGCGCCGAATCACCGAGTCACTCCGTGGGCGCCTGCCAGCGGGCTCCACGCTGAGCGTTTCGTGTTGGGAGCCCCGACTCGAGAGTGTGATCGAGCAGGGACTAAGGGAAACGCACCCAGAGCGATTCCCAGCCATCGACCACTTCCTGAACAATCGCGTCGCCCCCCCGAGGGTTACGGGCAAGGAGGCGGTCCACTCGTTTTGCGCTGGCTGGCGGCCGGATTCCTTCGGCGACACCTTCTACGGTGATGTACTTCGTGAGCCGGCGCAGCGCGCGAGCATTCAGGCACGAATGCCCCAGCTTGTAAGTCACCTCACTCGACTCATCAGCCGATAGCTGCCGCATCGACCGCTTGCGTCTCGAAGTGCTCGGGTAACTTCGGCACCACCGCGAGGAACAAGAGCGAGAGCAGCACCGACGCGCCAAACACCGGCCCGAAGCCCACCGCGTCGACGAACACCCCGCTGAGCAACCCGGGGATCGCCTTGCCGATCACCTCCACCGAGGCGAGCAGCGTGTAGTGCGTGGCGCCGATGCGCCGGTCTACCGACGACATCATCAGCGCGAACATCGCGGTGGTGAGCATGCCGCCGAAGAAGTGCTCAGCGCAGGTGAGCGGCACGATGGTGGCCTGCGTGGGCAGCGCCAGCCCCGCCACCAGGGCCCACTGCGCGATCAACGGCAAGAGCCGCAACGCGCCCGTCACCAGCACTGCCTGCTTCAACTTGAGGCGCGTGGCGACGAAGCCGCCGGCGAACGATCCCGCGAGCGAGGCGATCATCCCCCACGAGCCCAGCCAGAGCGCGACGTCCTCCTTGGCGAGGTGGTGCACCCGCACCATCCACGCGCCGAACATCGCGTCGGCCAGCGTCTCGCCCATCTTGTAGGTGGCCACCGCGAGCAGCAGCCAGCGCACCGCCGGCCTCGAGACCAGGTGGCGAAGGCGGGCGAGCAGCTCGCCGAACTCCACCCTCACCTGCTGCGTCTCGCGCGGCACAGGCTCCTTCACGAAGAACACCAGCGTCATCACCAGCAGGCACAGCCCCGCCATCGTGAGGAAGAGCGAGCTCCAGCTGCCGTTCGCGAAGAGCGCGACCAGCAGGCCGCCACCGGTGAGCACCCCTACCTTGTAGCCCGTCACCTGGGCCGCGTTCCCCGCGCCCAGCTCGCGCTTGTCGAGGAGATCGACCGCGAACCCATCGACCGCGATGTCCTGCGTCGCCGCGAAGAGGTTCATCAGCAGCACGCAGACGAGGAAGGGCGTCAGGGTGTCGCGAGAGAGCGGGAACATCGAGGCCACCACGCAGGCGCCCGCCAGCAGCAACTGCATGGGGACGATCCACGACTTGCGGCGGCCGAAGCTCGCGGAGCCGTAGCGATCGACCAGCGGCGCCCAGAGGGCCTTGAGCGCCCAGGGCAGCGCCAGCGCCCTCGCGAAGCCGACCTGGGACATCGTGAGGCCGAGCTCGGTCAGGTACAGAGGGAGCGCGTTCGACTGGAAGCCGAAGGGCAGGCCCTGCGCGAAGTAGAGCGCGGAGAGGAGCCCGATCTTCCAGGCTGATGGGCGGACTCGAGACAACGGTAAGCCCTCTCCCCGACCCTCTCCCCCGCAGGGGAGAGGGAGGCAGTTCCAGTTTTGGTTTTAGGCCGTGAACATCTCGACGAACATGCGCTCGAGCTGCAGCCGCACCGAGCCGTTGCGCTGCGTGATCGCGTTCTTCGCTTCCTCGAGCAGCCCTGCTCTGCGCTGCAGCCGCGCAGGCGAGACCCGCGCCGCGGCCTGGGTGGCGAGCTGTGAGAGATCGCTGTTCACCAGCGCCTCTGCGCCGACCTGCGCCAGCGCCACGTCCCGAAACCAGATCTGCAGCACGTCGATCGCGGCCTCAGCCGAGCCGCGGTCTTCACCCATCACCTCGGCCAGCGAGAGCCACGCCGACGCGTCCTCGGGCGTGAGCTTCTCGAACGCCTCGATCGTCTCCTTGCGCTGCGCGAACGACTTCGGATCCAACGCCAGCGCGCGAGAGAGGCTGCCCGCCGACATCACCGCGATCTGATGCGCGAGCGCGTCGTCCAGGCCCTTCTTCGCCGCGGCCTTCAGCTTCATCTCGATGAACGAGGCCGGCAGCGGGCCGAAGGCCGCCTTGGCGCAGCGGCTGCGAATGGTGGGCAGCAGCTTGTCGGGCTGCGAGGAGATCAGCACCAGGATGGTGTCGCGCGGCGGCTCTTCCAGCGTCTTGAGCAGCGCGTTCTGCGCGGGCTGGTTCATCGCGTGCGCGGTGACGAAGAGCACCACCTTGTGCGGCGCCTCCAGCGCGCGGAAAGAGAGGCGCTCTTGCAGCGCGCGCACCTGCTCGATGCGAATGTCGCGCGAGGGCGTGTTGGTGAAGTCGCTGCGGCCCGACAGGCCCCGCTCGACCTGCTCGGCCTCGGGCATCACCCAGGTGACGTCGGGGTGATTGCGGCGGGCGACGCGCGTGCAGTCAGCGCAGCTGCCGCACCCCACCCAGGGCTGCTTCAGGCACACCAGCGCCTGGGCGAAGCCGGTGGCCGCCAGCTCCTTGCCCACGCCTTCGGGCCCGTGGAACAACCAGGCGTGGTGCACCTGCTTCTTGCCCAGCGCCGCGGTGAGCGCCGAGATCGCGTGCTCCTGCGAATGAACCTCAGACAGCGCCACGATCGCCTCCGGCCCAGCGGTAGGTGAGGTGTTTGACCTTCTCGAGCTGCGGGGTGCCCGCGGGCGCCTCGTTCACCAGCACCTGCCCCGACTGGACGAGCTCGTTGAGCGCCAGCACCACCCGCCCCCGCCCCATGAAGGTGTTCATGCCCAGGCGCTCGGCCAGCCCGTGCAGGGTCTGCGGTCCGTGCTGACGCAGGGCCGGCTCGAGCGCAGCGCCCACCTTCTTGTTGCGGCGGCCCTGGAGCCACAGCGAGATCCCGACGCCCACGGCAGCCGCGAGGCCGGGCATGAAGTAGTCAGCCATGGCGGGGCGATAGCCTCTCGTCCGCCCGTCCACAACCGTGACCGCGCTCGCCGTTCCGGTATGGTGGGCGAATGACGTTCTTGCAGGGAAACCTCGCGCTGGTGCTCGGCGTGGTGGCCTTCATCGGCGCGTTCCTCACCGTCCGGCTCAGCAAGGACGAACGTCACCGCACCGACGTCTCGGGCGCGGTGCGCTGGCTGGGCCTGTTCGTCGTCCTGCGCCTCAACGCCTTCTGGCTCGAGCAGCTCATTCCCAACGAGTGGCATGGGTACCTGCGCGTCTCGTGGATGCTGGCGTTCGGGTTCGGCCTGGTGCGCTACGCGGTGGCCTCGACGCTGTGGTTGCGGCGGCGGCTGACCTCGGTGGTGGCGCCGAAGATCCACCGCGACGTGGTGGACTTCGTCCTCTACGTCCTCATCACCATCCCCATCCTCAAGACGCAGCTCAAGCTCGACGTCACCACGATGCTCGGCACCTCGGCGGTGCTGTCCCTGGTGCTCGGCTTCGCGCTGCAGGACACCCTGGGCAACCTCTTCTCCGGGCTGTCGCTGCAGCTGGAATCGCCCTTCAGCGTGGGGGACTTCATCAAGGTCGGAGAGAAGGAAGGCCGGGTGGTGCAGATCGCCTGGCGCTCCACCCGCATCGAGACCATGCGCCGCGAGGCGATCACGATCCCCAACTCGCTCATCGCGAAAGAAAAGGTCACCAACTACACCCGCGGCGGCCTGCCGATGGCGATCGATCTGGACTTCGGGGCCAGCTACTCGGCCGCCCCCAACCAGGTGAAGGCCGAGGTGATGGAGACGCTGCGCGAGGCCCCCCTGGTGCTCAACGATCCGCCCCCGTGGGTTCGCGTCTCGAGCTTCGGAGACTCGGCCGTCACCTACCACGTGCGGTTCTTCATCTCGGACTACGCAATGGTCCCGCACGCGACCGACGAGGTGCTGGGCCGGCTCTGGTACCGCTTCGGCCGCAACGGCATCGAGATCCCCTTCCCCCAGCGCGTGCTGCACTTGCGCACCGAGGAAAAGGCGAAGGCGACCCCCGACCTCGAGCTGCTCAGCAACCTCCCGCTCTTCAGGCCGTTCCCGATCGAAGAGGCAGTGGGCCTCTCGCGCGCCGCGGTCGAGCGCACCTTCGGCGTGGGCGAGGAGATCATCACCGAGGGCCGCGCCGGCACCTCGTTCTACGTGGTGGTGTCGGGGAAGCTCTCGGTGCGCGCCGGCACGCCGCCCAAGGAGGTCGCCACCCTCGAGCGCGGCGCTGCGTTTGGCGAGATGTCGCTGCTGACCGGCGAGCCGCGCAGCGCCACCGTGGTGGCGATGGACGACTGCAAGTTGCTCGAGATGGGGCGCGAGGTCTTCGCCCGCCACCTCGAGGCGCACCCCGAGCGGCTCGCGCAGCTGGCGGCGATGATCGAGGAGCGCAAGGCCGGGCTGGCGGCGGCGTCCAGCGCGGCGGTGTCAGGGAAAGCGCCCGCGCCGGGCAAGGCGCTCGATCGGCTGCGCGAGATCTTCCGCCTACCGTGAGCCGATGCGGCACTCAGCGCGCAGGGAACAGCGCTGGCAGTTCGCCTTCACCGGCTTCGCCGGACACGCGCCGCTCATGCCGTAGTGGCACAGCGCGAAGTCGTAGCGGACGGGATCGGCAGGATCGAGCTGGCGCAGCGACGCGGTCACTTCTTCCGCGGTCGCCCAGCCGATGGTGCTGCGCCTGGTGAGCCCCAGCCACTTCGAGATGCGCATCACGTGGGTGTCGAGCGGGATCACCAGCTGCGCGGGCGAGAGCTGCTTCCAGATGCCGAAGTCGATCGGGTCCGGCCCGCGCACCATCCACCGCAAGTAGAGGTTGAGCCGCTTGGCTGCGCCCGCTTCGGCGAACGGCAACAGGTGGTGCAGGCCGCGAATGGGACCGAGCTTCTTGACGATCTCCTTCTCGGGCGCCGCCGCGCGCAGTCCCTTCGCGAAGCGCGCGAGCGTCGTCTGCCACGAGGTCGACTCCCCCGCGACGAACGCAGCTTCGAGCGAGCCGAACTTGTCCAGGCTGCGGCCCATGCCCAGCAGCAGCACCGCCACGTCGGACGGCAAGTTGAAGCGGTAGACGAAGCCGCCCAGCAGCTCCTTCGCTTTCGCGACGTCGAGCGACGCGAGCGCGCGCGCCGGCCGCGGCCCCAGCCCTGCGAGAATGCCGGCGATCTTCGGCTTGAACAGGTCCGCCCGGCCGTAGGCGAGCGAGGCCGCCAGCAACGCCACCGTCTCCACGTCCCGGGGATCAGCGTAGCGGTGGGGGAACTCCACCGGATCGGCCTTCACCCGCGCCTGCCAGGGCCGCGACTCCACGAAGGTGTCGAGGAGCGCCTTGAGCCGCTGGGCGCGTTGCTCCTTCAGCGCAGCATCTCCCGCACGGCGTGCGCGAGCTCAGGGAGGATCAGCTGCTTCGTCGCCAGCTCCACCGCCTTCGGGCTGCCCGGCAGCGCGAACACCAACGCGCCCTGCACCACGCCCGCGCTCGCGTTCGACAGCCACGCCGCGCTGCCCACCTGGTGAAACGAGAGCGCGCGGAACAGCTCGCCGAAGCCCTCGAGGCGCTTGTCGAACTTCGCTTCCAGGGTCTGCACCGTGACGTCGCGCCGGCCGATGCCCGTGCCGCCGGTGAAGATCACGCAGCGCGCGCCGTGGCTCAGCGCGTGCTCGAGCGCGTGCTCGATCTCCTTCGCGTCGTCCTTCACCAGCTCGGTGCCGAGCAACGAGTGACCGGCTTCCTTCAAGAGCCGCGCCGCCAGCGGCCCACCCTCGTCGGTCGCGCTGGTGCGGGTGTCGGAGCAGGTCACCACGAAGCAACCGACCGCGCTCTGGGCATGGCCATGGTGGTGATCGTGATGATGATGATCGTCGTGGTGGTGATGATGATCGGGACCGTCGTGGGCCATGGGCTACTCCGTGGGGAAGTCGACGACGTGGAGCTGCCCGTCTTCGACGTGCGTCGGGTATGCAGGCTGATCGTCGGCCACGCCAGGCGAAGTGACGTTCTTCCCGGAGTCGAGATCGAACCCGACCTCGTGGCACGGGCAGATCACCACGTTCTTCTCCAGCTGGCCCCCGGAGAGCAGGCAGCCCGCGTGGTTGCACCAGTCGTCGAGGGCCTTGAGCTTGCCGCCCACGCAGGCGACCAGCAGGTTGCGTTTGCCGACCGCGTAGCCCCGCAGCTCGCCTTCCTGCAGGTCCGCCGGCCCGACTTTGATTCGCTTCACAGGCTCTCCACCTAGCCCAGAATCACCGTTATGAGACCCCCATGACGCCCGTGGACAAGAGCACCGTGGTGAAGGCGCTGAAGGACATGAGCGTGTACCTGCAGCTCGAGGGGGAGAACGCGTTCAAGACCCGCGCGTACGACCTGGCGGCCGAGCGCATCGCCGGGCTCACCGAAGACCTGGCGACGATCGTCGAGCAAAAGCGCCTCACCTCCCTGCCGAACATCGGCGAGAGCATCGGCGCCAAGATCGAAGACCTGGTCCTCCACGGAAAGATGCAGGCGCTGGAGGAGCTCAAGGCCGCCTGGCCTCCGCGCATTCTCGAGCTGCTGCAGGTGCAGGACCTGGGGCCCAAGAAAGCGAAGGCGCTGTTCGAGCAGCTGGGGGTGGGCTCGATCGACGATCTGGAGAAGGCCTGCACCGATCACCGGGTGCGCTCCCTGAAGGGCTTCGGCCAGAAGACCGAGGAGAAGCTGCTCGCCTCGGTGGCGCACGCGCGCCGCACCCTGACCGCGGGAAGCCGCAAGCGGCTGGGCGACGTCCAGGAACAGGCGAACACCCTGCTCGCGTGGATCAAGGCCGCCCCCGGAGTGATCCGCGCCGAGCTGGGAGGATCGGTGCGGCGGCGCCGGGAGACCGTGGCCGACGTCGACCTCATCGCCAGCGCGGCTGATCCCGCTCCGGTGTTCGAGCACTTCCTGAAGTTCCCCCAGGTCGCGGAGAGCCTGGGCTCGGGCGAGTCGAAGGCCTCGGTGCGGCTCAAGGAGACCGATCTCCAGGTCGACCTGCGCGTGCTCCCCGACGAGGACTTCGCCTCTGCGCTGCACCACTTCACCGGCTCCAAGGCCCACCACATTCGCCTGCGCTCGCTGGCCATGGACAAGGGCCTCACCATCTCGGAGTGGGGCGTCTTCCGCATGGCACAGGACGCGGCCGCGCCGAAGAAGGGGACGGCCAAGCACGAGGGCGCGGAGGCGAAGCTACCCCTCAAGGAAGAGAAAGATCTCTACGCCCTGCTGGGCATGCAGTTCGTGCCGCCCGAGCTGCGCGAAGACTGGGGCGAGATCGAGGCGGCCCTGGCCCACACGCTGCCCGACGATCTGATCACCGTCGACGACATCAGGGGCAACGTGCACATGCACACCGTCTGGAGCGACGGTCGCGACACCCTCGAGGCCATGGTGCTGGCCGCGAAGGAGCTGGGTTACGAATACCTCACCGTCACCGAGCACTCCCAGACGTCGAACTATGCGGGTGGGCTCTCACTCGATCGGTTGAAGGCGCAGTGGGGCGAAATCGACTCCGTGCAGGATCGGGTGAAGGGCATCACGCTGCTCAAGGGCATCGAGAGCGACATCCTCGAGGACGGCTCGCTCGACTATCCCGACTCGGTGCTCGAGCAGCTCGACATCGTGATCGGGTCGATTCACCAGCGTTACTCGCAAGACGAAGAGGCGATGACGCGGCGCGTGCTGAGGGCCTTCGACAACCCCTACCTGCACGTTTGGGGTCACCCGACCGGCCGGCTGCTGCTCAAGCGAGAACCCGCGCCCATGCGCATGGACGAGATCCTCGACAAGGCGGCGAAGAAGGGCCTCACCATCGAGGTCAACGGCTGTCCCGACCGCATGGATCTCGCCAGCGAGAACGTGCGCAAGGCGCTGGAGCGCGGCCTGAAATTGGTGGTCAGCACCGACGCCCACTCCGTGCACGAGCTCGAGGCGCACCTTCCCTACGCCGTCACCACCGCCCGTCGAGGGTGGGCGCGGAAGGGCGACGTGCTCAACACGCGCGACGTGAAGTCGTTTCGTGAAGGCCTCACCCGGCGCTGACGTTTTCCTTGAGGCTGGGCCTCGGCCAGTCGTCTACAGTCCGCCTGAGCAGATGACGACGAAGACGGCCGATGGCGTGGTGGGTTCGACCCTTGGTCCCTTCAAGATCACCAAGGTGATCGGCAGGGGTGGGATGGGGACCGTTTACCTCGGTGAACACTCGGTCATCGGCAGCCGGGTGGCCATCAAGGTGCTGCAAGAGAAGCTGGCCAGCGATGAAGGCCTGGTGGCGCGGTTCTACGCAGAAGCGCGCGCGGTCAACCTCATCGGCCACGAGAACATCGTCAACATCTTCGACATGAACGTGGTTCCGCCGAACCGCTACTACCTCGTGATGGAGTACCTCGAGGGGAAACCCCTCAACCACATCCTCACCGCGCCGGTCCCCGCGGCGACCTCGGTGGCGATTTTGGTGCAGGTCTGTGACGCGCTCCAGGCCGCGCACGACGCGGGCATCGTTCACCGCGACCTCAAGCCCGAGAACATCTTCCTCATCAAGCGCGGGCGGGCCGAGAACTTCGTCAAGGTGCTCGACTTCGGCCTCGCCAAGCTGCTCGACACCGAGCGCACCTCGACCCACACCGCGGCCGGTCTCATCGTCGGCACGCCCGAGTTCATGTCGCCGGAGCAGGCGAACTCCGCGCCTGTCGATGGGCGCAGCGACATCTATTCGCTGGGCTGCATCGCCTGGCTGCTGGCCACCGCCCGGCTGCCGTTCCCCCAGCGCGGGCTCACCGATCTGCTGGTCGCCCACCGCAGCCAGAACCCCAAACCACCGCACGAGGTGGTGCCCGAGGTACCCGCCTCGCTGAGCGCGGTGATCATGAAGGCGATGTCGAAGTCGCCCGGCGATCGCTACCAGACGGCGAACGAGTTCGCCGCCGCGCTCGAGCAGGCGCTGCGCGACGCCCCGGGCGAGAAGGTGCTCGTTCCTCCTCCCCCGCCGCCGCCCAGGGCCGTGCCCACCGCCTCGCCGCCGGCGAGCGGCGGCAACGCGCCCGCGGCCGCCCTGCCCCTGCAGCGGCACACCGCCCAGTTCGCCGCGGTGGTGGCGCGGCTCGATGGCACCAGCCTCGGCACGCTGCAGTGCAACGACATCTCCAAGGGGGGCATGTTCCTGTCCACCGCGGGCGAGCTGCCGGCGGTGTTCAGCAAGGTGAAGATCACCATCCCTTCGGCGAGCAACCTCGAGCTCCTCGCCGAGGTGGTGCGCCACGTGCCGCCCGATCAAGCGCGGGCGTGGGCGATGTCGCCGGGCTTCGGGGTGCAGTTCCTCGACGTCACCGCGGGCCTTCGGGAAGACATCAACCGGCTGGTGCAGGGGCTGCCGCTGCAGCCGCGCACCACGCCCTCGGGCCTCAACAGCCAGAGCATCGAGGCGCTGCTGGCGAAGTACCGCGACCGCATGAACGGCGATCACTACATCGTGCTCGCGCTCCCCCAGACCGCCGACATGCTCGAGATTCGGGCCCGCTGCGCCGAGGCCGAGGCGCAGCTGACCGAGCTGAGAAAGACGACGAAGAAGCAGGCGGAGATCGCCCAGCTCGAGTCAGCGCTGGGCCGGGTGCGCGCGGCCCGGGACGCGCTGTCGAACGCGGGGCCGCGCGCCCGCTATGACGCCAACCGCGGCAACTGGAGAGGCATCGCCCGCTGCATCCTGGGCGGGCTGGGCCCCCTCGACCTCGAGCGCCAGCGACAGGAGTTCCTGGTGGAGCACCCCAGCGCTGCGGGCTCGGCGCACGTGAAGTTCCTCGCCTCGAAGGGCTACGAGCACAACTCGCAGCTCAAGGAGGCGCTCGACGCCTGTGAGAACGCGCTCCAGATCGATCCTTTCAACCTTCAGCTGCACCAGCGCCAGGCGATGCTCGCGCGCAGGCTGAAGGAAGCCGGCGCGCGGCACTGACGTGGCGACGTGGGAACGACGCCTGCCCTGGTACGGCCAGAGCGCGGCCCGCGAAGCCTTGACCGTGTGGGCGGTGTGTTTCGGGGCGACGTTCCTCGCGTACCAGGCGTGGCCTCCCGCGGCGAAGGTGGTCGCCACCGTGGGCTTCCTCTACCTGCCGCTCTCCGCCTGCCGCGCGCGCGGGGAAGACTGGCCGGACTTCGGGCTCTCCACCCGCCAGCTGGGCCAGGACGTCCGCCAGTTCCTCGCGGTCTCAGCGGTGGTCTTCCCGCTCTTCATCGCCGGCTACTTCGCCTTCGTGGTGCTCTGGCCGCTGCTGCCCGCGGGGCTGGCGAGCCTGCTGACGCCCTACACCGGCAACCCTCACTTCGAGCTGCGCTTGCCCGACAGGTTCGCCGAGTGGGTGATCGACGATCTGTTCGTGGTGGCGCTGCCCGAGGAGTTCTTCTACCGCGGCTACCTGCAGACCCGGCTGCGCGACGCCTGGCCGCAGGGCCGGCTCTTCTTCGGCGCGCGCCTGGGGAAGGCGTTCTGGGTGACCGCGGTGCTCTTCGCGCTGGGGCACCTGGCGATCTTCCAGGTGTGGCGGCTGGGGGTGTTCTTCCCCGCGCTGCTGTTTGGTTGGATGAGGGAGCGCAGCAACTCGGTCGTGGGCGCGGCGCTCTTCCACGCCGCGGCGAACCTGTTGATCAAGGTGCTCGACGCCTCGTTCTTCGGCGGCTGAGGCGTCTTTAGCGAATGGTGACCGAGAGCTTGCGATCGATCGACAGCGTCGCGCCGTCGGGGAGCGCCACCCAGCCCTCGCCCGCATTCACGCCGCTGGCCACCACCACCGAGCGCCTGCGGCGGTGATCGCGCACGAGGGGCTCGGCGCCGCTGGCGTTGGCGGCCAGCTCGTGCCGGGCACACTCGGCCCGGCCCTCCAGCAGCGCGTAGCTCAGGGCCTGTCCGCCGCGCCGGGTCGCCACCACCAGCCGGCCGTTGCTCGCCACCAGCGCGAAGCCGGGCCGGGTCGCCACCCCCGCGCCGCCGGACACCTGCTCGATCGCCTTCGCGCACGAGCCCAACCGGGCGGCCGCGGTGGCTGGGTCGAGCGTCGCGTCTTCGATCCGGCCGATCTCCCGCAGCTCGGCAAGGAAACGGGCGAAGGCCGCCTCTTCCCACGTCGGCCCGCGCACCGCGGCGGAGAGGAACTCGGGCAGCTCTTCCCGCAGCCGCTCGCGAACCTGCTCGCCGCGCTCCAGGGTGCCCGCGGCCGCGAAGAGCCACTGCCTGAAGCGAA
>VFKJ01001069.1 GCA_009885595.1 Myxococcales bacterium
GCGCGACGAAGCCGACCGTCGTCAACGCGCGCGCCGTCACCACCGTGTCGAGCTTCTCGAGAGGCACGTTCTTCTCGTTGAGATCCTGTCCGTAGCCGATGCCGCCACCAATGCCCGCGAGCACACCACCGACCACCGCGACGCCTGCTCCCGCGAACAGCAGCCCCTTGCCGGCCGAGCGCTGCCCTGCCCCCGTGTCCTCAATCACCAGCGGAGGAGGAGGAGGCGGCGGCGGCTCCTTCAGGAGCACCGGGTCTTTCACCGGCGGCTCGACCTTCGCGGTCTCGACCGGCCGCGTGGCCGGGAGCTCACCGAGCTTCAGCTGCGTGAACAACTGCACCAGCGCGTTCTTCGCGATGTCCTTGAACGAATCGCGACCCTTCGCCAGCTTCACCGTCTCCGTCGGGCTCGCGATCTTGCCGTCGTCGCGCACCACGCGCCCGCTCACCAGCACCGCGCCCTCGAGCGTGTAATCGATGCTGGTGTAGAGCGCGTAGAGCGACTCCGCCTTCTTCGCGAGCTGCACCAGGCACTCGTCCTCGCGCTCGCAGTCCTGCCGCTTGAGCTCCTTGAGCGCCAGGTCGTAGCGCCCGAAGTCGGGCACCAGCGCGCCCGAGAGCCGAAGCAGGCGCGTGTACTCCCGCTGCATCGTCTCCTTGTCTTCCTTCGAGAAGCCCGAGGGCGTGCGCTTGAACTCCAGCGGGAAAGGCATCAGCGACGGTTTCGGGGCCTGCGCGAACGCAGCGGCGGAGCAACACACCGCGAAGCACAACACCCATTTCTTGAACGCGCACATGGAGGCGCGGTTGTAGCAAAGCCCTCTGATCTGTCGACTCATGTGCAGGTCAGAAGCCGAGCTTGAGCTTCAGCTTGTCGAAAGCAGCCTGAGCGACCGCGCACTCACCACCGCTCGAGGCCGCCGTCGCCAGGGCGGCCACCCGGCGGCCTTCAGTATCGACGAGCTCATAGAGCGTCGCGTCTAGCTTCACGCGATCCGCGTTCGCCATGTCTTGAACTCCCCCGGTGATCGTCTGGCGCCACTGCGTGGTCGGCTCACAGGTCGACTTCTCGATGGTCGTGACCTGCCGCGGAGGAGCGAGCTTCACCGCCAGCGGCACACTCGGCTTCACGATCTTCGGCAACGCCTCCACCGGGTCCTCCGCGGGCGGGGGCCTGGTGGGCTCCGCAGTCACTGCCACCACCGGCTCGAGCTTCACCGGCTCAGGCACGGGCGCGACCACGACGGGCTCGGGCGTCGCCACCACCGGGGTCGCAGGCTCGTCGCCGGTCAGCTTCCAAATCAAACCGACCCCCAGCAGCAGCACCAACGCCGCGACCGCCACCATCCACCCACGGCTCTTCTTCTCGGGGAACGCGTCCTCGAGCGCCCGGTCCGTCGTCACCCCCGCGGGCTGCAGGCGCTCGATCCTCATCGTCGGGGCATGCTTGGGATCGAGCTCGGCGGCGGGGTTGACGCGCACCGCGGTGGAGTCCTGCGAGAGCCGCTTCAACAACCGCTGCACCGTGACGCGCGCCTGGTCGGCAGAGGCCGGGCGCCGCTCGGGCTCCTTGAGCAGCAGCGAGTCGATGAAGTCCTCGAGCCCCTCGGGCACGTTGTTCATCACCGACGACAACCGCGGCGGCCGCTCGGAGACGTGCTTCTGCAGCAGCGCCATCACCGTGTCCGCTTCGAAGGGCAGCTGCCCGCTCACCATCTCGAACAGCATGATGCCCAGCGAATAGAGATCGGCCGAGCCTTCGACCTTCATCCCCTGCGCCTGCTCAGGCGCGATGTACTCGGGAGTGCCCGCGAGCAACGACGCCCCATCGGTGCGCTTGGCGAGATTCACCGCGCCATCGAGCAGCGCGATCGGCTCCTGGCGCGCGAGGCCGAAGTCGAGCACCTTCACCAGCAGCTCGCCGTTGTGCTCACGCAGCAGGTACACGTTCGCGGGCTTCAGATCGCGGTGCACCACGCCCTTCTTGTGCGCCTCCGCCAGCCCGTTGAGGATCTGATCTGCGATGCCCAGCGCGACCGCCGGCGCGAGCTGTCCGAGTCGACGGATGTACGCGTCGAGCGGCTCGCCATCGAGGTACTCCATCATCAGGAACTCGCGCCCATCGGGCGTCTTCCCGAAGTTGAGCACCTCGATCAGGTTTCGATGCTTGATCGCTCCGAGCGCGCGGGCCTCGGAGAGGAACCGCTTGGTCCACTCCGCGTCGGCAGCGACCTCGGGCTTGAGCACCTTGACGGCGGCGCGCCGGCCGATCGCCGGGTGAAGCGCTTCGTAGACGAGCCCCATGCCGCCAGCGGCCAGCAGCTTCACCACCTTGAAGCCGCCCAGCTCGAGCCCGATGAGCGGATCCGTCTCCTGCACCTGAACGGACGGAGGCGGTTTTCCGAGGGCCGGATCGCTAGCGGGCATGAGCGGGTTGTACCAACCCTCGATCGACGCCTCCACTTCGCGACGGAGTTCCCCCTGCCTTCCAGTGCGAGCGGAGTCGCTCACGGCTTCCCTGCCTCGCGTGATTGCGAGTTGACGGCACCGCAGGCTGGAAATACCGTCCTGCCAGATGCGAGATACGGAGGCATCATGGAATCCATGTCCATCAAGCTGCCGAGAACGCTGAGCGCCAAGGTCGCGCGTCTCGCCAAGCGACGAAACGTGAGTCGCACCGAGGTCGTCCGGGACGCGCTGGAGGCCTACACCGCGTCGGAAGGGTCATCAGCGGGCAGCGCGGTCAGCGACCTCAAGGGTTGCCTCAAGGGGCTCGCTCGTGACCTGTCCACGAATCAGAAGCACCTCAAGGGCTACGGCGAGTGATCCGCGTCACCTTGATGGATACAGGACCGCTCGTCGCGTTCCTGTCGGCCGGAGATCAGCACCACCCGTGGGCAGCGGACGCCTTTGACGCGTTGACCGGACGGCTGATCAGCTGCGAGGCAGTCATCAGCGAAGCGAGCTTCGTCTTGGCGCGTGATCACCATCGCCGGTCGGTGGTGCTCGAACTCGCGGAACGCATGGGGATCGAACTCCAACCCCTCGGCCCTGAGCTGCGCACCCTGCGTCAGATGATGGACAAGTACGCCACGGTGCCCATGTCTTTCGCCGATGCCTGTCTGGTCAGGCTCGCGGACCTTCATGCAAGCGCAGTCGTCATGACTTGCGATGCCGACTTCCGCACGTACCGCCGGAGTAACCGCAGAGTCATCAACACCCTGATGCCAACGTGATCA
>VFKJ01000174.1 GCA_009885595.1 Myxococcales bacterium
CAACATCCTCCCCCCCGAGGAGGTGGCCACGCTCGGCCAGTCGATTCCGCGTCGCCTGGTGGCGATCTGCATGCGCGCGCTGTCGCCGAAGCCGGAGGCGCGGCACCAGACGGTCGGAGAGCTCAAGCGCGAGCTGGAAGACTTCATCCGCGGAACCGCGCGACTGCCTGAGCAGCACTTCAAGGCGGGCGAGGCGATCGTCAAGGAAGGTGAGACCGGCGACGCCGCCTACGTGATCCTCGACGGGCACTGCCAGGCGACGCGGGTGGTGGCGGGCAAGACGCAGATGCTGCGGCTGCTGGGCCCCGGCGAGATGTTCGGCGAGACGGCGGTGCTCACGGGCAGCCCACGCTCGGCGACGGTGACGGCGCTGCTCGACACCACCGTGGCCGTGGTCGATCGGCTCTTCCTCCAGGAGGAGATGGAGCGCACCTCGTTCATGGCGCTCGCGATTCGCACGGTGGCCTCCAGCTTTCTCGATCTCAACGCCCAGACCACCGCGCTGCTGGAAGAACAGCGCCTGAACAAGGTGGTCGATCTGACGCTGCGGCACCTCGCCCTGTTGGGCGTCGATGGCCCCGGCGGAACGCGGCGCACGCCGTGGACTTCGTTGCTCACGAAGCTGGTCCACGAGACGAACCTCACGCCCGAGGCCATCACCGAGCGGCTCGATCGCCAGCCGGGGGTCGAGCTCGTCAACGACCAGCTCGTCCTCAAGCCGCCCACGCGCTGAGTGCTCTAGTTGATGTTGGGCTTCGCGCAGAGGTTGTTCACGCACACCACGCCCGCCGCGGCGTCGCAGCAGTCGGCGTGCACGCTGCACCGCTCGAACTCGCGGGAGCAGGACCCGCCGTTGTTCGAGCTGCACGCCTTGTCGGTCTCGGTGGGGCCTCGGCAATAGCCGCCGCAGCACTGATCGCCCGAGCCGCAGCCCTCGTTGTCCGCGCGGCAGGGATCGAGCGACCAGTAGCCGCGCGAGTTGCCCGCGAGGATCTCCTGGGCGGGCAGGTAGAAGGCGGGGTGACTGGGATCGGTGCCGGGCGCAGCGTCGAGATCGATCGCCGCCACCCAGAGCTTCTTGGTCGTCGGTGACTGCGTGAGATCGTGGAAGCGGGGGTCGCTCCAGAACGGATTGAGGGTGGCGATGTTTCCGTAGAGGCGCCGGCTGGTGAAGATCACCCAGGCGTAGCCGCCCGAAGGAATCGGGCTCACGGTGGGCTCGTAGTTGAGGGTGGCGTCGGCGCCGTGCCCGTTGGGGCCCGTCGGCAGGCCGACTCCGTTCAGGTTGGTGAGCGCGTGCGCCTGCTTCGTCGCCACGTCCACCCACCACAGCTCTCCGTGCGCGCCCACGTCGGAGCAGGCGCCGGCGCCATCACAGTTCGAGCGTGTCTCGGCGAACCCACGGCCGTTGCTCTGCGTCTCCAGCTCGAAGACCACCCCGGTGCCCGTGGGGAGGAAGCTCGGGTACACGTCGGCCTGGCCCGCGGGCGGCGTGTGCAGGGTGGTGAAGTCGCTGAACGCGCCCGGCGGGGTGAAGCGGTGGAACGCGAGCGAGCGCTGGTCCGCGCCCGGCCCTCCGTACCAGTTGAAGGCGAGCGCGCGGCCGTCAGGCGAGAAGACCGGCGTGCCCGCGAGCAGTCCCGCGGCCAGACCGGTGGTGGCGATCGCCGCCCCGCTCGGGATCTGGAACAACGCGCTCGGCGCCGAGCCATAGCCCTGCAGCGGCGCGGCGTTCGAGAAGAGGTACGTGCCGTCGGGAGAGAGCCCGCCCCACGCATAGCGCCCGTCGCCCGGGCTCATCGGGGTCTCCGCGTTACCTGCGCGCAGGGCGTACTTCGAGGTGGCCCCGTTGTTGTCGCCTTGCTGCGAGAGCAGCGTCGAGCCATCGGCCGAGACCACGTGGCACACCCGGCAATCGTTGGTCGGGCCGG
>VFKJ01000867.1 GCA_009885595.1 Myxococcales bacterium
AAGGACTCCGAGAGCGACATCGCGGGCGCGAAGCTACCATCTACCCCTCTCCCTGACCTCCCGAGCGAAGTCGAGGGGTCCCCCGCGGGGGAGAGGGCAATAGAAGTAGGGTCGGGCCCCGCGCATGGCCTGCCTCGACGACAACACGGTCGCTGCCTTCATGGCAGGCACGCTCTCGCCGGAGTCAACCCGCGAGCTCGAGCGGCACGTCGAGGGCTGTGCCAACTGCCGCTCCCTGCTCGCGGTGATGATGCGCGGCGATCGCGACGAGTCGTCGGAGCTCTCCACCGGGCCCACCCTGCCCTCGCGCCCCGCCCCCGCCACCCTCGGGCGCGGCACCCAGCTCGGCCGCTACCTGCTGCTCGAGTCCATCGGCGCCGGCGGCATGGGCGTCGTCTACGCCGCGCACGATCCGGTGCTCGATCGCAAGGTGGCAGTGAAGGTGGTGCGCGACGACGGCACCGGCGCCGCGCTCGAAGAGGTGCGCTCGCGGCTCGAGCGAGAGGGGCGCTCGATCGCCCAGCTCTCCCACCCGCACATCGTCGCGGTCTTCGACATGGGCACCTCGGGCGACCGCGTCTTCATCGCCATGGAGTTGGTGGACGGCGGCTCACTCAAGCAGTGGCTGCGCGAGCGCAAGCGCGGCTGGCGCGAGGTGCTGGATCGCTTCCTCGACGCGGGACAGGGCCTCGCGGCCGCGCACCGGGCGGGCCTCGCGCATCGCGACTTCAAGCCCGAGAACGTGCTGATCGGGCGCGACGGGCGCGTGCGGGTGACGGACTTCGGGCTCGCCGCCAGCACCACCGCGCCGCCGCGGCTCCCCTCGCCGGGCGACGGCGAGCGCCCCCTCGCTGATGGACGCCTCACCGCCACCGGCGCGCTCGTGGGCACCCCTGCGTACATGTCTCCCGAGCAGTACGCGGGGCTGGGGGCCGACACCCTCTCCGATCAGTTCAGCTTCTGCGTCGCGCTCTGGGAGTCCCTCTACGGCGTGCGCCCGTACACGCCGGATCCCGATCCGGAGAAGTGGAGGTTCGTCGAGCCGCCGCCCGCCGACGTGCCGCCCTGGGTGCGCAAGGCGCTGCTGCGGGGGCTGAGCCTGAAGTTCGAGCTCCGCTACCCCACCCTCGAGCTGCTGTTGATGGAGCTGCAGAAAGATCCCGCGAAGGGGCGCGCCGCCCGCAAGTGGATCGCCGCCGCCGCGCTCGTCCTCGTCGCGGTCACGGGGACCGGGTACTGGGCCGCGACCCGGGGGGAACGACTCTGCAGCGGCGCAGCGGGCGAAGTGGCGCTGGTCTGGAACAGCGGCGTCGCGCAGTCGCTCGGGCAGGCCTTCGCCGCCACCGGAGCCGATGGCGCCGCCACCTGGCCCCGCGTCAGCCGGGCGCTCGACGAGTGGTGGAAGGGCTGGGCCACGCTCCACACCGACGCCTGCCGGGCGACGCGGGTGCGGGGTGAACAATCGGACCAACTGCTGAGCCTGCGCATGGCCTGCCTTGCCCGGGCCAAGACGCAGTCAGCCGCGTTGCTCGAGGTGTTCAAGAGCGCCGATCGCGCGCTGGTGGGCAAGGCGCCGGAAGCGGTGGCCGCGCTCGATCCCCTCTCGATGTGCAGTGACGCTGACGCGCTGCTCGCGCAGGTGAGCCCGCCCCAGAGCGCCGCGCTCGCGCAGAGAGTCGAGGCCGTGCGGGCCACCCTCGCCCGGGCCCGCGCCCGATCCGACGCGGCGCAGTACCAGGAAGCCCTGGCGCTGGTGACGGGCGCGGTGACCGAGGCAAAGACGCTCGACTACCAGCCCGTGCTCGCCGAGGCGCTGCTGCTCAGCGGCCAACTTGAGGAGCACCTGGGCGACTTGAAGGCGAGCGAGCAGAGCCTGCTCGACGCGATCGCGAACGCCGAGGCGAGTCGCCATGACGTGATCACCGCCCGCGCGGCCACGCACCTGGTGCTGGTGCTGGGGGCCAGGCAGGCGCGCTACGGCGAGGCGCACGCGTGGGAGAAGCTGGCGCGCGGCGCCCTCTCGCGAAGTGGCGGCAGTGACGCGCTCGAGGCCACGCTCCTGCAGACCGAAGGGCTCGTGCGCTACGCCGAGGGGAAGCTGGGGGATGCGACCGACGCGCATCAACGGGCGGTGACGCTGCTGGAGAAGCTCGAGCCCAACAGCCTTCACCTCGCCGAGGCGCTCAACAACCTCGGCGCGGCGTTACGGGGCGGCCGCAAGTCGAAGGAAGCGCTGGTGGCGTTCGAGCGGGCCCTGACCATTCTCCTCGAGAAGACCGGGCCCGACAGCGACCTCGTCGCCACCACGCGAAATGGCATGGGCAGCAGCTACATGCTCGAGGGCCGCTTCAAGGAAGCGTTCGGGCTCTACCGCCAGGCCTCCGACGTCTTCGCGGCGCGGCTGGG
>VFKJ01001060.1 GCA_009885595.1 Myxococcales bacterium
CGCGGGGCTCAAGACGCGCTTCGATGAACTGCTGGTGGACGACGATCGCGGGGCGCTGGAGGCGCGGGTGGCGGCCTTCATCGCGACGAAGGATGTCAGCGCGTTCGCGAAGGAACACGGCCTCGCGAAGTTCATGACGAAGCTGGAGCAGCTCAAAGAATACGGGGCGGCGGCGCGGTTCGATGCGGGGCTGGTGCGGCCGTTCCTGCGCTACCGCGGGCCGAATCCCCGCGGGGCGAACGCGTGGTGCTACGTCGATCGGCAGCTCATTCCGCGCGGCGATCATCGGCTGAGAGGCGAGTTCGATCCGCACGCCTCGAAGCTGAAGTTGGTGTTCAACCTGCACGAACTCCCGCTCGCCGCGCACGTGATCGACGAGCCGGGGTGCGTGACGATGTACCGGCATTCGCGCTTCGCTCCGGAGTGGGTGCCGAGGGCGCTGCTCACGGATCCGGGGGCGACGCGCTTCGACGCCGAGGACCTGGTGGCGAACCTGTCAGCGAGAGGAAAGAAGTTCGGCTCGACGCGCGCGGTGTTCGAGCAGGTGGCCAAACACATCAGCTCGAAGGCGTTTCAAGAGGTGTGGGCGCCGGCGTTCGGCACCACGCGCACGCCGGTCATTCCGCTTTGATTCAGATGTAGCCGAAGCGGCGGCGCACGGCCCACTCGAGGCCGAGCACGACGATCAACATCGTCAGCCAGTACCAGCGATCAGACAGCGGCTGGTCCTTCGAGCGGCCGACCTCGACCAGCGGCGGCTCGCGCAGCGGCACGTCGGAGAGTGAGAACGAGGTGCTGTCGAAGAACGCACCACCGGTCGCCTTCGAGATCTCCTGAAGCAGCTCGGAGTTGACCCGCGCATCGGCGAGCTCGGGCCCCACCGCGCGCACCGCGACCGCATCGGAGCTCTCACCCAGCGGCTTGTCGTCCTTGGTGGTGGCTCGGCCGACGACTTTGTAGGCACCGGCGGGCGGCGCGGGGAACTCGAAGCGCACCATGCCGTCGTTGTCGACCGTGCCGTTCTGCTGCGCGACCAGGTGGCCGTCATCGGCGTCGATGAGATCGACGTTCACCTTCGCGCCGGGCGCGGGCTGGTAGTCCTGCTGGCGCGCGACCACCACCACCCCGACGGGCTTGCCCGGCTCGACGCTGGGGGGATCGGCCGTGACGGACAGGGTGGTGAGATCGGGATCGCGCACCAGCCAGCGAATGGCGTTGCTCCAGAAGCGCTCATAGTTGCGCGTGGGCGCTCCGCCGGAGTGCGAAGGGAAAGCCCAGTACCAGGTGCCGTCGGTGGAGATGGCCATCGAGCGCCCGCGCCCCACTTCCATGATCGTCAGCAGCGGGGCCGGAGCGCCATCGACCAGCGCGCCGGGGTGGGTGAGCAGCACGGTGGCGCCGGGCTTGGCGCGGGTGAGGTTCATTCCCGGAATGGGCGGGAACGCAGCCCACGCGGCGTCGTTCGAGACGCTGCCGGTCGCGATCGCGGTGATGGGATGGCGCAAGCCTGCCTCGGTGGGCTTGGCGACGAAGGGCTCGAGGTTCGCCGGGCCCGCGGTCACGACCGGGAGCACCTTCTCGAACGGGTTGATGGGCGACTGCGCCTCGCCGAAGGAACGATCTCCGCCCAGGTACGCGAAGGCGCCGCCGTGCTGCACGTAGCGCTCGATGTCTTCGCGGAACATCTGCAGCGAGACCTGCTGATCCTCGCTGCCGAAGTTCAACACCAGCACCACGTCGAAGGTGTCGATCTTCTTCTGGAAGATCTCCTCACGCGGGAACGGGATGAGCGAGAGCTCGCGCGGCTCGTCGAAGGCGCCGGACTGATCGTTGGTGTTCCGCAAGATGTAGAAGCTGATGAGCTCGACGTTGGCGTCCTGCCGCAGCACCCCGCGCAGGAAGCGCTCGTCCCAGGTGGGGCGGCCGGCGACGAGCAGCACGCGCACCCGATCGCGGATCACCTTGAGCGCGAAGGAGCGGGTGTTGTTCTCCGCGACGACCTCCTCCGGGTAGACGGGGACGGAGATCGTGTAGACGAAGCGGCCGGTCTGGTCGGGGGTGAAGGTGAACTTCACGTTCTGGGTCTCGTCGTCGGTCTCGAACCGCGCGAGCTTGGTGGCGACGATCTGGCCCTCGCGCTTGAGCACCACCTGCACCGACTGGCCCTTGAAGCCGCGGCCGTGGATCTCCGCCTCGGCCGAGATCGAGTTCCGCACGAAGGCGAAGTCGTCGACCTTCACCGCTTCGATCGCGAGATCGGTGAGCCCGCCCTGCCCCACCGCGACGGTGGTCACCGGCACGCCGAGCTGCTCCAGCATCTGCCGGGGGCGGCCGCCGAGGCCCTGGGCGAGATCTGCGTTGTCCACTCCGTCGCTGAACAGGATGACGCCAGAGAGCTTGCGCGCCCCGCCGCTGTCGCCCGCCTTGATCGCCCGGAGCGCAGCGAAGAGATCGGTGCGGCTCGCGCGCGGAGGTTCGGCTTTCAGCCCCTCAGCGGTGACCGGGGAGAGCTCAGGATCGAAGCCCCAGGTCTCGAAGGCGTAGCGATCTTCGAGCCCCTGCATCTCAGGCCCCAGCGCTTCGAGCGCGGCGGCGACGGTGTCGTTGCGCGAGGGTCCCCGGGGCTGCGCGGGGAAGGACATCGAGCCCGACCGGTCCACCAGCACGGCCACCCGGTTCTTCACCCGCGCGACCTGCAGCCGGCGCAGCCCGGGCTCGAGCAGGAAGAAGAGCGCGCAGAGGCCGGCGAACACCCGCAGCGTCCACAACAGCCACCGGCGCCGGGGAGCCGCTTCCCTGCGCACGCCCCAGCACGCCAGCACCACGCCGAGCACCAGCGCGAGCACGAGCGCCACCAGCGCCGCCAGCGGCAACGGAGAGAGGCTGACGAGCTTCCAGGTGTCGATGGACGTTTCCATCACCTGCGCCGGTTCATGATCACGGGCAGGTGGACCGCGTCATCCTTGTAGTCGAGGCACAGGGAATACATCGCGAGGTTGATCGCGAGGCGGGTGGCGAGCTCGCGTTGGCGCTGCCCGCCGGGCGAAGGCTCGAACTCCCAGGTGCCCGACACGTCGCGGTTGAGGGCGCCCATCACGTCGTTCTGCGAGTAGACGATCGCCGCCCGCTTGTTGACGAGGCAGGCTTCCACGTGCGGCTTGTTGAGGAACCGCCCGGGCGCGCTGTCGAGCAGGAAGAACGACTTGAAGATGACGTGCGAGCCCGGAAGAACGGTGGGCGGGGACTGCGGCAACACCTTCGCCAGCTCGCGGCGCAGCGAGAGATCGAAGCCTGCGCCCTCCGAGCCGTCGTTCGCGTCGGCAAACAGGAAGCCGCCGAAGGTGAGGTAGCGGCGCAGGCTCTCCACTTCGTTCTGCGAGAACGGCGGGAACTCCCCATCTGAGGAGAGATAGAGGAACGGGTGCTCGAAGAGCCGGGGGCTGTCGAGCGCGAGGGGGCGGGCCTCGAGCTGCACTTCGACCGAGGTGCGGCGCTGCAGCTCCCAGGCGAGGCGGCGCAGGCCCGAGGCGCGCACGTCCCACCGGCCGCCGTGCTTGACGATCGCCGGGATGAACTTGGACGCGTCACCGAACGCACGGGCGGAGAACGGCAACACGCCGGCGGCGAGGAGAAAGGCGCGGCGCGAGAACCCTTCGACTTTGCTCAGGACAGGCATGGAGGCCCGCCCCGGAACGACTCTGGAGGCGCTGTTGTTCCCGCGGGGCACGACTTTCATATAGCCCGACCTCGGGAATGCGTACGCCAGTGAAATGGGCTATCCGGGCGGCCATGGCCAAGGGCAACAAGCAGGAAAGCCGCTCGGTGCTGAAGCTCTCGTACGAGGCTTTTGAGCGTGGCGATTCGGTGCAGGCGCGCGCGCTGGCGAAGGCCGTGCTCGCGGGCAAGGTCGGCAAGGACGAAGAGAAGGCGGCCTCCGAGCTGGCCAGGCTGCTCTCCATCGAGGGCGCGGTGGTGGCCGAGACGCCCTCCGCGGTCGCCCACGAGCTCATCAGCCGCACCATCGTGCCCCTTCGCCCCTACCTCTTCGTGGCCGCGGTCGGGTTCGCCTTCATCGGGCTCGTCATCCTCGCCGCCTGGCGCTACTGAGCCTGCCCGGACGTGGAGCAACTCCAGAGCGCCTTTGAGCCGTACCGCCACCTCGATCCAATCGGGTGGATCGGCGTGTTCCGTTTCCTGCCGGTATGGGGTGGGCTCATCGCGATCGCGGTGGGGGTGCTCATGCTGCTGTTCGGCGGGCGCCAGCTGTTCCGTCTCGTCGCGGGCCCCCTGGGCGCGCTGATCGCCACCGTCTGGGCTGGGCCGCTGGCGGCGCGGCTCGGGTTTGGCTCGAGCATGCGGCAGATCACCCTGGTGGCGACGCTGGCGCTGCTGACCGCGGGGCTCATCTGGCCTCCGATGGTGGTGTTCTTCGCCTTCGGGGTGCCGGCCGGGCTGGTGGGCGGTCAGATCGCCGGCCCCAACGATTGGCTGCTCGGCTTCGGCCCCGGGTTCTTCCTCGGCGGCGCGGCGGGCGTGGTGATGCACAAGCTGGTCGGCTCGGTCCTCTCCGCGGCGGTCGGCGCGTGGGTGGCGGTGCTGGGGCTGCTGGCCGCCCTCAACCCGTTCATCTCGGGCATCGGCTGGCTGGCGGGTAACCCCATCGCGGTGCTCTCGGTGGCGGGCTGCTTCGCGGTCGGCGGCGCGGTGTACCAGATCTTCGTGCGCCCCTCGGAAGAGGAGGCCAGCGCGCGGAAGATGGAAAAGGCGATCGCGAAGAAGAAGGCCCAGGAGCAGAAGGCGACCGAGGCCCGGTGGGCCAAGTACAACGACAGTAAGAAGTGACGCCCTTTCCGGGTTTCTGCTAGCTGCCGCACGTCATGGCGAAGGCCCAGCGCAAGGAAGACGACGTGAAGTCAGAGCCGGTCACCGCTGCACCCGAGGGGGCGCCGGCGGAGCAGGTCTGGACCCCTCCGCAAAAGCTGAGCCGGGTCTCGCTGGCGGTGATCGCGGGCGTGGTGCTGCTCATCAACCTGCCGATGCTGCACTACTACCTGTGGCGCTCGCCGATGCCGACGACCGCCACCCTGCCCTTCCGCGACGACTATTCGGATCCCGGAACGGTGGCGAAGAACTACTTCAGCAGCGGCGGGCTGTGGCGCGTGGAGACGCAACTGCAGGGCAGCTGGCTGCTCTCGCCCGGCGTGAAGAACAACCCGCTCTGGCTCAAGGCGAGCCTGCCCAACGACGTCGCGGTGGAGTTCGACGTGAAGTCGATGTCCCCGGAAGGCGACATCAAGGTCGAGATCTTCGGCGACGGCACCGACCACGCCTCGGGCTACGTGCTGATTCACGGCGGGTGGAACAACTCGGTGAGCATCATCGCGCGGCTCGATGAGCACGCCCCGCCGTTCTCGACCGTGCAGGCGCAGGCCAAGGGGCAGGACCTGGTGGAGTCGGGCCTCTACCGCAGCGACACCCGCGTGCGCGTGGAGGCGGCTCCGTACAAGGTGGAGATCGGCCGGCAGTACCACTGGCGCATCGAGCGCAAGGGCAAGGTCATCTCGTGGTTCATCGATGGCCAGCCGTTCATGCGCTTCGAAGATCCACTGCCGCTGACCGGCAAGGGTCACGACCGCTTCGCGTTCTCGAGCTGGGAAGCGCAGCTGTACTTCGACAACCTGACCGTCACGGCGCTGTAGAAAGAAAAGAGCGGAGCCCGGAACTTCAGGCACCGCTCCTTCGCTCCGCACCGGCTCTGTTACTGGCAGTTCGGCGTCGCCGCGGGCAGCTTGCTCAGGTCGCAGTACGAGGCGTTGAAGCTGCCCTTGACCGTGTCGCCAGCGCCGAAGGTGATGTCGTAGGTGCCGTTCGCGTTGCCGTTGGTCTCGCCCTTGATGTTGGTGAGCTTGATGAGGCCGCTCTTCCCGCTCGCCGCGCTGTTCGAGAGCGTGTTCGTGCAGTTGGAGTCGGAGTGCTGGAAATAGGCCTGCGCGTAGCTGCCCGCGCCCTGGGGGTTGGTGTCGATCGCGGTGTAGTCGCCCACGTCGGGCGCCAGGAACTCGAAGGTGGAGCCGACGCGGAACATCGTGAGCGTCAGGCTGGTGGCGCTCTTGGGCTCGCGGTTCGCCTTGAGGCTGTCGCAGATCTTGGGCTGGTCAGCCAGGATCACGAGCGCGGCCACGGACTTGCCGTTGTCGTCCTTCAGGATCGCGAAGATCGAGTCGGCCACGTTCATCGAGACTCCGCCGACCGTCCCACTCATCGAGCCCGAGCAGCCCATCAACGCCATCACCGGAATCATCACCATCAGTCTTCGCATCATGTGTGTGCTCCTCCGTTTCGGCCGCAGGATGTACGGCCGGATCGACTGAGAGGGAAGAAAAACCGAGGGCGCCTCGACCAGGTTCGGTCGGGCGCCCTCGTGCTTTCCGGGGAGGGAAAGGAATGACGACTTACGGCATCTCGGTCTGGCCCTGGCGGCGCAGGAACGTGGGGATGTCGTACTGATCTTCATCGAGCGTCACCTCGCGCGCCGAGGTGAGGCGGGTGGGCGGGTTGACGCGGTGCTCACCCGAGAGCGTGCGCTGCGGAGGCGGCGCCAGGGTGGACTTGCCGGGAACCAGCGAGCCCATCTCTTCGCGCGCCGCCGTGACGGGCATCGCGGGCGCGGGGGTGACGGTGGGCACGTGAGAGGCCGAGCGGAGCAGCGGCTGCTGCTGCGGGGCGGCGCGCGGCATCTCGGCCACCGAGGCGCGGCGCGGCGCGGTCTCCCGCGAGACGAAGCCGGTGGCGATCACCGTGATCTTCACCTCGTCATTGGCGTTCTCGTCGACCAGCGAGCCGAAGATGATGTTCGCCTCGGGATCCGCCGCGTCCTGCGCGATGCAGATCGCCTCGTTGATCTCCTGCAGGGTGATGTCGCGGCCCGCGGTGATGTTGATGAGCAGCCCGCGCGCGCCGTCGATCGACACGTCCTCGAGCAAGGGAGAGCTGACCGCCTGCTCCATCGCGCGCAGCGCCCGCTTCTCACCCGACGCGCGGCCGGTGCCCATCAGCGCCAGGCCCTGCTCGCCCATGATCGTCTTCACGTCGGCGAAGTCGACGTTGATGTACCCGTGGTACTGGATGAGATCGGAGATGCCCTGCACGGCGTTGAGCAGCACCTCGTCGGCGCGGCGGAACGAGTCGAGCAGCGGCAGCGGCTCGGACGACATCGTCAGCAGGCGCTGATTGGGGATGGTGATGAGGGTGTCGACGGCGGCCTTGAGCTCCTGCAGCCCCTGCTCCGCGGCCTTGCGCCGGCGGTTGCCTTCGAACATGAAGGGCTTGGTCACCACGCCGACGGTGAGGCAGCCCAGCTCGCGGGCGATGTCCGCCACCACCGGGGCGGCGCCCGTGCCGGTGCCGCCGCCCATGCCGGCGGTGACGAAGACCATGTCGCAGCCCTGGAGCAGCGCCTTGATCTCCTCGCGCGACTCGGTGGCCGCTTGACGGCCCATCTCAGGGTTGGCGCCGGCGCCCAGGCCGCGCGTCAGCTCCTTGCCGATCTGCATGCGGATGGGCGCCTTGTTGGCCGCCAGCGCCTGCACGTCGGTGTTGAGCGCGATGAAGTCGACGCGCTCGAGACCGCTGGCGATCATCGTGTTCACGGCGTTGCAGCCAGCGCCACCGACGCCGACCACGCGGATTTTTGCGGCCTGCTTGCTCTGTTCGAACTGATCCATTGGTGAGTCCCCGGGGAAGGTTTTGAGAGTCTGGTGCGGTTAGAACGGCCCGCAAGTTTTCAGCTATGTGGCTGTAGCGGTCTGGGTCAGAAGACTTCCTGGAGCCACTCGCCCATGCGGCGCTTGACCTTCTTGAACACGTTCTCTTCGCGGATGCGGAACATGCTGCGGTCCTGGTGGCGGGCGCCATAGACGACCAAGCCGACGCCGGTCGCGTACACGGGGCTGCGCACCACGTCGACGAGCCCGCCGATGCCGCGGGGAACGCCGCGGCGCACCGGCACGCCCATGATCTCCTCGGCCAGCTCGGTCATGCCGGGCAGCAGGGTGGAGCCGCCGGTGATCACCACGCCCGAGGTGAGCAGCTCACTGAAGCCGTTGCGCTCCACCTCGCGGTGCACCAGCTGGAAGATCTCCTCGACGCGCGGCTCGAGGATCTCGGAGAGGATCTGCCGGCCCATCACGCGCGGATCGCGGCCGCCGACCGAGGGCACCTCGATCATGTCGGCCTTGTCGACCATGGCGGTGAGCGAGCAGCCGAACTTCTGCTTGAGGCGCTCGGCGTGATCGATCGGCGTGCGCAGGCCGACGGCGATGTCGTTGGTGAGGTTGTGCCCACCCAGCGCGATGACCGCGGTGTGCACGATGGCACCGTTCTGGAAGATGGCGATGTCCGTGGTGCCACCACCGATGTCCACCAGACACACCCCCAGCTCCTTCTCCTCTTCGGTGAGCACGGCCTCGCTGGACGCGAGCGGCTGCAGCACGATGTCGGAGACGTTCAAGCCGGCGCGGTTGGCGCACTTGATGATGTTCTGCGCCGAGGCGACGGCGCCGGTGACGATGTGCACCTTGGCCTCGAGGCGGGCGCCGGTCATGCCCAGCGGCTCGCGGATGCCGCCCTGGTCATCGACGATGAACTCCTGGGGGAGCACGTGAATGACCTCGCGGTCGACGGGGATGTTGACCGTCTTGGCCTGCTCGATCACGCGCGCGATGTCGGCCTCGCGGACCTCGCGATCCTTGAGCGCCACCACGCCGCGGCCGCCGAAGCTCTTCACGTGGCCGCCGGCGATGCCGGTGTAGACGTGGGTGATCTCGGTGCCGGCCATCGCCTCGGCTTCGTCGATGGCGCGCTGAATCGAGTTCACCGTGGTCTCGATGTTGACGACCACGCCCTTGCGCAGCCCCTTCGACGGGTGCGAGCCGATGCCGATGATGTCGATGCCCTCATCCGTCAGCTCCCCGACGATCGCGCAGATCTTCGTGGTGCCGATGTCGAGCCCGACGAGAATTTCCCCACCCTTCTTGCTTGCCATGTCTTGCCTTTCGCCCCGCTCTTTCGAGACGGGAGATGTTTCAAAACCGCGATGAGACCCCTCTCAGGGTTTCCTCGCGGAGAGCTGCACAGCGATCCAGGAAGGGCGCGCGCGGTTGTCGAGGCGGATGACCTCGGCGACCATCGAGCGAGCGTGCAGTTCCTTCCGCACGCGGGCGAGCCTGCCGAGCTTCGGCAGCAGGTCCCCTTCCCCAAATTCGATCTCCTGTCCCTGGGCCGTCACCGCGGTGAGGCCTTCGGGGTGCAGGTTCACTTCAGACAGCGGCTGGGCCCCGACCGTCGGGTCGGCGGCGTAGGCCTCGATGAGGGTGAGCGCCTGGCGCAGCGAAGCGACGGCGCGCTCCTCGCCCGAGGCGAAGGCGTCGCGATCGAGCCCGGTGATGAGGGGGAGATCGACCGCGTCTCCCGGCTTGATGCGCTTGAAGGGCGCCGCGTCTTCGCTGACCAGGTAGAGCTCGCCGAAGGACAGCATGGCGATCGCGCGGTGCTCCACCACTTCGATGCTGAGGCGTGACGGAAGATGGCGGGTGACGCTGACCGACTTCACCCACGGGTGCGTGGCGATCGAGCGCTCCATCGCGCGCACGTCCATCGCGACGAGGTTCTGACCGAGCAGCACCCCGCCCAGGCGCACCAGCTCGACGTCGGTCGCCTCGGCGTGGCCTAAGACCTTCACGTCGGACAGCGCGAAGGTGCGCGAGGTGTTCGCCCACTTCCAACCCTCGTTGGCGCCGAACGCGATCGCCACGAAGGCCGCGCCGAGCCCGAGCAGCTTCAGCGCGACGGGCGCGTGGTGCTTCGCCGCGGCTTTGAACTCGCCGGTCTTTTTTGCCAGATCGACCCGGCGGCGGTTGCGTTTGGAACGGAACAAGGTGACCTCGTCACGGGGAACTTCGTGACTGCTCCATCGTCAGTCGGGGTTGGGGTGCCCGCAATTTTTTGGCCACAGAGACGTGGCTGTAGCGGCTGCTGGCTTTCATTCGAGAAACCTGCCGAGGCGCTTCACTTCGGGGGTCAGGGTGACGCCGGTCTGGGCGAGCACGCGGCGCTGGGCTTCGGCCATCAGGCCGGTGACGTCGGCGGCGGTCGCGCCCCCTAAGTTCACGATCCAGTTCGCGTGCAGGGTCGAGATCTGGGCGTTGCCGAGGCGGTGGCCTTTGAGGTTGACGTTCTCGATCAGGGCGCCAGCGAAGTGCCCGGAAGGATTGGTGAATACGCTGCCGAAGTTCGGCTGGGAGAGGGGCTGGGTGCGCTTGCGGTAGGCGAGATCGGCTTCCATTTTCGCGGCCGATTCGGCGACGTCTCCTGATCGCAAGGCGAAGCGAATTCGGGTGACGACGGAGCCTTCTGGGAGGTCGGTGTGGCGGTAGCGGTAGCTCAGGCCGGTGACCCAGCCGAGGCCGTCGGGGGTGGCGAGCTCGACGGCGTCCACCACCGACATGCACTCACCATGCTTCGTCCCGGCGTTCATCGCGGTGGCCCCGCCGAGCGTTCCGGGGATGCCGGCGAGGAACTCGGCGCCCACGAGCCCGTGCTGCTTCATCAGGGTGACGATGCGCGCGATGGCGGAGCCGGCGTTGAGGGTGATGGTGGTGCCGGCGATTTCTTCGGGGAAGTAGTCGGTGGCGAGCTTGAGGGTGATGCCGGGGACGCCGAGATCTCCAACCAACGTGTTCGCTCCTCCACCGAGGATGGAGAGGGGGATTCCTTCCTCGTGAGCGAAGCGCAGGACCTTCTGCAGCGAGTCGGCGCTCGCGGGCTTGACCAGCATTTCAGCCGCGCCGCCCACGCGCACGCTCGTCCACGGAGCGAGGGGCTCGTTGCGTTTGAGCTCGGTGGGCGTGAGGAAC
>VFKJ01000007.1 GCA_009885595.1 Myxococcales bacterium
GCCAGTGAGATGGAAGTCCTGCTGTCACGGTTGCCCTTCAGACCGCTCCCGCCGTCCCGGTGGCCACCGTGGCCACCGTCTCGCATCGAATGCCCCTCCCCGCCGCCGCCCCCCGCCGCGAGTGCTCCACCCACGCTGCCCGCCACCCACGCCGCGGCGAACAGCGCCGCCGCGACTCCCAGAAAACGCCCCCACAGCGAACCGTCCCCCATGTGGCCCCCCATCCCGAGCAGGGAGAATGCACGCAGCGGGCCCACGGCGCGGGGCGCAGGAGGTGCGGGCGGCCCTCACCCCGACAATTTCACGTAGCGGGCCTCGCGCGCGTCGCAGCCATGACAACGGCGCGAGAGCACGGTGATCCGCTCTTCACCCAGCCGCACGTTCTCGGGCGCGCCCACGTCTTGCCAACCATGGCCCTGGGGGCAACGCGCGCTGGTGAACAACGCCACCGCCGCTTCCATCGAGGCCACCGACACCGGGTCGCCTGCCACTTCTCCCGGCGCGCCCGCGAGGCGATCCCGGAAGGGGGGTGCCGCGCGCGCCTTGTCGCTGCGCGAGACCAGGAAGAACGCCACCAGGAACACCGCGAACGCGAAGCCGCCGCCGGTGGCCAGCAAGGCGCCCGCGCCGGTCTGCTCCATCGCCACGCCCGGCAGCTCGGAGTCCTCTTCCGAGATCGCGTCGGGCGAGAGCACGGTGGAGGAGCGCACGGTGTAGCCGAGGTGCTCCCACGCCTCGGCGATGGCGGTGCGGTAGCTCTTGACCTGCGCGGGGAGCACGCGGTCCTTGAGCATGCGCAGCTCCCAGTCGAGCTCGAGCGTGTTGCCCGAGAGGTGCTGCGAAATGTCGAGCCGGAAGGTGTCGTGCGTGACGCTGCGGTTGGTGAGCTCGAACTCGGCGCCGCGCAGCCGCTCGGGCGCGTCGTAGCGGATCACCTCGCGCACGCGCAGCGGGTACCAGAGCGCGAAGGGCCAGCGCCGCTCCTGGACGTCGAGGCGCTTGAGATCTTCCCCGACGGTGAGGGTGGTGAACCGGTGGCTGCCGGCCTCGAAGAAGTCGGCGGCTTCGTAGCTCTCCTTGAGCACGAACAGCTCGGCGGCCTCGTCGTCGGTCCAGGTGAGCTCGAGGGGCTTGAGCTGGCGGTTCAGCACGTCTTCGCGCGCGCTGCGCTGGGTGCGGGCGAGCTCGTCCTGGGTGCTGCTCTTGATCTTCCGGCGCAGCGAGGCCGCCTCCCAGCCGCGCGCGGTGGTGGTGACGGTGAGGGTGGCGATGCCGGTGGGCGAGGGGCGCTGCCAGTGCTGCTCGACTTCCCAGGTGGCGAGCTTCGGCTCCTCGAGGGGAATCGGCAGCAGCGCGGTCACCCCGGGCTTGACCACCAGCGCGTGGTGGTAGCGCGGCTGAGTTCGCTCCTCGAGCGAGCCGCGCTGCAGCGTCACGGTGGGATCGATGAACCGCGGCCCGCTCTTCAGCGCCACCTGCACGATGGCGTGATTGAAGACATCGGGTGAGGGCGTCGACTTCGGCAGCCGCTGCCCCGCGCTGGCGTGCACCAGCGAAGGCCACGCCTCGAGCCCTGCAGCGCGCAGCAGGGACACCAGCAGCAGCGACTTGTCCTTGCAGTCACCGAAGCCGCGGTCCAGCACCCACGCGGGGGTATGCGGGCGGTGGCTGTTCTCGCCGATCTCCACGCCCACGTAGCGCACGTCGTCCTGCACGAAGCGCACGATGGCGCGCGCGCGCTCGGGCTCGGGCAGCGCCTGGAAGCGGGCCGCTTCGGCCTCGAACCGCTTGCCGTCCGGAGTGATGGCGAACAGCGACTGCGCCCAGAGCGCGACCTCGGCCCAGTCCTGCCAGTCGCTGAACTCCACCCAGGGCGCGGGCTCGACGTCGGCGGGCAGGCCGGCCTCGAAGTGTTGGGCCTCGAGGCCGGCGAGCTCCCAGCGGTAGACCGGGTGGCCGTCTTCGGTGGTGAGCGCGGGCGCCTGCGCGCCGCCGTGCGTCTGCAGGTGCAGCAGCCGCGGCCGTTCCCAGGAGAGGCGGAAGTGCGAGCGCTCGATGTGCTGGCCCCAGGCCTGGTATTTTTTGGTGGCGAAGCGGCCCTGGTACACGGGGTTCTCGCCGCGGGTGGTGGAGGCGATCTCCACCACGTCACCTTCACGCAGGTCGCGCAGCTCGATGATCAAGGTGAGCCGGCCGTCGTACAGGCCCTCGTCGAGGCTGCGCTCGCGCTGGATCACCCGGGCGTCCTCGGGCTGCCACGCCACCCGGCGCTCCCCGCCGCGCCAGATCCACACCCCATGAAGGGTGAGCTGCTCGAACGAGGGGTCCCACTCGAGCTCCTGCTTGGCGAGCTCGGCGACGCCGGTCTGCGAGAGCACCTTCCACGCGTGGTGCTCGTACTGCTCCACCGTCTTCTCGACCCGAAGCTGCGAGTCGATCAGCAGCAGCCGGGTCGCGCCGTCGGGCGCTACCTTCTTGGTGGGGACCTCGATCGGCTCAACCCACGCCGGCGCCGGCCCCACCGGAGGGAGGGGGAGCGCCGCCAACGCCGCCAGCAGGAGCCCAGTCACATCGAGCAGTATGCCGTGCGGGGCGCCCGCCGACTGCGTGGTTAACCAACTCACATGAGGAACTCACCAAGCTGGCTGACGACGATGCTGATGGGTGCGGGGGTGGGGCTGGCGATCATCGGGCTGCTCACCACGCTCCGCTTGACGGCCAGGCGTGGCCGCGTGCTGGTCGAAGAGGCGACCGTCGACGACGACGCGCGCACCCGCATGGACGCCGAGGGAGGCGCCCTGCAGCCGATCCCCACGCACATTCACTAGGCGCGAGCGCGCAGGAACTGTTCCAGGCCGTCGAAGGCCGCGCTGAGCACGCTCTCTTGCGGCAGGAACACCACCCGGAAGTGCTGGGTGCCGGGCTTCTGCCCGAAGCCCTCGCCGTGCACGAAGAGCACGCCTGTCTCGCGCACCAGCTCGAGCACGAAGGCCTCGTCGCCACCGGCCCACTCGCGGTTGAGCGAAGGGAGCGCGTAGAAGGCGCCCTGCGGCTCCACGAGGGAGACGCCCGGCATCGCGCGCAGACGCGTCACCATCAGGTCGCGGCGCGAGCGCAGCTTCTTCATCGCCTCGGGAATGTGATCCTGCGGGCCGGTGAGCGCGGGCTTGATCGCGTACTGGAAGGGGCCGGGGCCGCACAGGCGCGCGTCGGCCAGGCGCTGCACGGCGGTGGCGACGTTCGCCAGCAGCTTGGGGGTGTGGAAGGCCAGCCAGCCCACGCGCCAGCCGGGGCAGAGGTACGCCTTGGAGAGGCCGTTCAAGGTGATCAACGGCACGTCGTCACACAGCGTCGCGGTGGGCACGTGTTCGCCGGTGAAGAGCAGGCGATCGTAGATCTCGTCGGAGAGCACCACGAGGTTGTGCTTGCGGGCGACGGCGAGCACGGCCTCGAGCTGCGCGCGGGTGGCGACGGCGCCGGTGGGGTTGTTCGGGTTGCAGATGACGATCGCCTTGGTGCGCGGGGACACCTTGCTGGCGATGTCGTCGGCGTCGAGCGCCCAGCCCTTCGACTCGTCCAGGAAGTACGGCACCACCTTCGCCTGCAGGCGCGCGGCGATGGCGTTGTAGAGCGGGTAACCGGGGCTGGGCAGCAGCACCTCGTCGCCGGCCTCGAGCAGCGCGGTGAGGGCGAGGTCGAGCGCCTCGCTCACGCCGGCGGTGATGAAGACGTCTTCGGGGCGCACGGCGGGCTTCAGGTGCGCGGCCACGGCCTCGCGCGCTTCTTTGAGCCCCGCGGAGGCGACGTACTGGTTGTGGCCGTCGCGCAGCGCCTTGGTCACCGCCTCGACGAGGTGCGGCGGGGTGGCGAAGTCGAAGCGCAGCGGATCGCCGATGTTGCAGGGGAGGATCTTCTTTCCCTGCGCCTCGAGCCGGGCGGCTTCGGCGGCGATGTTGCGGATGGCGTACTTGACGTTGGCGATGTGCTTCGCGGGCTGAATCATGGGCGCGTAGCTACCGCTTCTCGGTGCGCGAAAACAGCAGCAGGTAGACGTCCGGGGGGTGGGTCATGCGGCGTCAGGGAGTACAGTGCAGAAGCTGACCTTGACGCACGGCGACAACTCTCAGTGAACGTCTTCCTCTCCCTCGCGCGCTCATTCTGGAACGCCCTCGGCTTCAGCAAGAAGTCAGCGGGGGATGAAGGCCATTCGCCCGCCGCCGCTCCCAAGGCGCGCGCATATCGCTCCGCCTTCGCCAGCGGCGGGAGAGGTGACGGGTTCGATGGGGGCGCGCGCGGCAGACCGGTCGATCTCACGGGCGGCGTGAAGTTGAACTACGAGGTGCTCGAGGAGCCGGCCCCCGCGCCTGCGCCGGTTCAATCGGACTTCGTCGCCTCGCTCGATGATCTCGGCCTGCTGGTGGAAGCGCAGATCGTTGCTCAGCCTGATCCGTCGAGTGCCGGCGCTCCGCCTCTCGAGAATTCTGAATCGATGGACGCTTCTGCGCCGCTGGACCTCTTTGAGCCCGCGGACACCTTCCAGCCACTGGACAGCTTTGAGCCGGCAGCCGCCATCCAGCCGCTGGACGTCTCTGAGCCGGCAGCGGTCTTTGAGCCGCTGGTCGCCTTTGAGTCTGCGCCGCCCGTCGCCGCTGAGCTGCCAGAGGCAGTGACTGCTCCTGAGCAGCCGGGCGCCGTTACCCAGCCCAGCGTCGCCGCGCCTCAGTACACCGTCCAGCTCCTGATGCCCGCCGCGCGGGAACGTGCCGTTCAATCC
>VFKJ01000239.1 GCA_009885595.1 Myxococcales bacterium
GACCTCGTGTGCCGCATCGGGTACTGCCTGCCTGCGACCCAGACCGTGTGCACCACGAACTGCGATTGCCCCACCAGCATGCGGTGCCTCGCCGGCACCTGCGCTCCGTAAGGAACGCGCTTGAATCGGCCTCTCCCTGCGCTTCGCAGGGAGAGGCTTTTTGCGTCAGCCCTCTCCCCGACCCTCTCCCCCGCAGGGGAGAGGGAGGCAGCTGGTTACTTCTTCAGCGCGGTCGCGAGCTCGGCGTACAGGTGAATGGCGCTCTTCACCGACTTCTCCCAGTCACCGAGATGCAGGCTCTCGTTCTCGGAGTGCGCGTTCGTGTACGGGTCCTCCACGCCGATGAGCAGCGCAGGCACGCCGCCGAGCTCCTTGCTGAAGGGCTCGACGAACGGAATCGACCCGCCGCAACCGATGGCGACCGACTTGGTGCCGTAGCCCTTCTCGAGCGCGCGGAACGCCGCCTGGAACGCCGGACCCGACGGGTCCGTGTACCACCAGCCCGCGGTCGACTCGGCCTTCACCGTGCACTCGAGGCCCCACGGCGTCGACGCCTCGAGCGCGTCGATCAGCTTCTGCTGCACTTCCTTCGGCTCGAGGTTCGGCACCAGGCGAATGCCCACGCGCGCCCACGCCGACTCGCACACGATGTTGCGCGCGTCTTTGCGCGAGCTGGCCTGGATGGCGTTGATGGTCAGCGAAGGCTGGCGCCAGTTCGTCTCCCACGGGTGGCGATCGCCGCCCATCATCTGAACGCCCGGGAGCAGGCCCGCCTGCTTGCGGAAGTGCTCGCGATCTCCGGGCAGCGCCGCGATCGACGCCTTCTCCGCCTCGGTGAGCGGCTTCACCTGCTCCAGGATCCCCGGGATGGCGATGGTGCCGTCGGCCCCCGTGAGCGAGGCGAGCATCTTCGAGAGCGCCATCACCGGGTCGGGCACCGGACCGCCCCACATCCCCGAGTGCAGCGACTGCTTGAGCGCGCGCACCTCGACGTCGACGGTGACCAGCCCGCGCAGCGCGGTGGTGATCGACGGCAGCCCCGTCTCGAAGTTGCTGGTGTCGGTGAGCACGATGCAGTCGGCCGACAACATCTGCCGGTGCTTCTGCAGGAAAGCGCTCAGGTGATCCGACCCGATCTCCTCCTCACCCTCGATCACCACCTTCACGTTGAGGGGCAGCGGGTCGCCCGACTGCAGCCACGCGTCGACCGCGCTGGTGTGCACCACGATGCCCGCCTTGTCGTCGGCGGCGCCGCGCGCGTACATGCGGCCATCGCGCTCGGTGGGCTCGAAGGGCGGCGACTTCCACGCCTCCTCGTCACCGGCCGGCTGCACGTCGTGGTGCGCGTACATGAGGATGGTGGGCTTGCCCGGCGCCTTGAGCACCTCGCCGTAGACGTAGGGGTGAGCGCCCTCGATCTCGAGCAACTGCACGTTGTCGAAGCCGCGCTTCTTGAGCAACTCCGCGGTGGCCTCAGCGCTCTTGCGCACCAGCTTCGGGTCGAAGCCGTCGAACGACACCGAGGGGATGCGCACCAGGGTCTTCAGATCTTCGAGGTACTCGTGCTTCTTCGCAGCGAACCGGGCCAGGGCGGAGTCGATGGACATGGGCGGCTCCATAGCCCATCAGTGGCCGGCACGCGCAGAAGCCCCACTCCGAACGCGCCGCGGCCACCGCCGCCAGGGTCCTCACCCGCGACTGACAAGACCCAACGATCAGCCGATCTGTCCGAGCACCACGTCGCAGTCGAGGCCGCCGTTCGAGACCCGGTGACGCTCCGCGATGGTGAGGCCCAGGTGCTCGGCGCCCTCCTGCAAGAGGAAGCCGAAGTACCAGCCAGGGCATGCGCTCTTCAGCGACTTGCCCAGCGAGCGATACAGCTTGCCCAGCTCGTCCCGCTCGCCCACCCGCTTGCCGTAGGGGAGGTTTCCGATCACCAGCCCCGTGGTGCCCCGCGAGACGAGCTTGGTGGCGTCGAGCCGCTCGAGCTTCAGCGACTCGAGCACGCCCGCCCGCTTCGCGTTCCTGCGCGCCGTGCCCAGCGCGCCCGCGTTGAGATCGCTGCCGGTGATGTTCGGCTTGGTGCCGGGCTTCTCCCGCGGCAGCGCGCGCCAGGCCTGCTCGTCGTGCGCGGGGAACTGCTCGAAGGCGAACTGGCGATTGCGCCCCGGAGCCAGCCCCAGCGCGCTCTCCGCCGCCTCGATGATCAGCGTGCCCGAGCCGCACATCACGTCCCACAGCGGCTCGTCAGGCTTCCACTTCGTCAACCGCAGCACGCCCGCCGCCAGCGTCTCGCGCATCGGGGCGCGACCGACTTCCTGCCGGTAGCCGCGGAAGTGGAGCAGCTCACCCGAGGTGTCGAGGCTCACCTGGCAACCGTGCTTCGTGCCGCGCAGGAGCAGCTTCACTGCGCCCGGAGTCGAGGCCAGCACCCCGCCCCACTTTCCCGGGTCGACCCCGAACGCGTCGATCTCGAAGGCCGTGCCGTAGTCGCTCAGGCGCAGCTTTCGCAGCGCGTCTGGCGCGGGGACTTCGGCGACGCGCAGGAGGACTCGGCTCGCGATCCGGGACCAGAGGTTGATCGTCCGGTAGCTGCCGCGCGGGGCTTCCACCGTCACGCCACCGCTGGTGGGATCTGCGGGGAAGCCGAGGTCTTCCAGCTCTTCGGCGAGGACTCCTTCGAGTCCGGGCGTGGTGCCGATGAAGAGGGTTTCGTTCATGGTCAGCCCTCTCCCCGACCCTCTCCCCCTCGGGGGAGAGGGAGACAGTTTCTATAGGCCAAGCGTCCTGACGATCTTCGGCCGCACGCCGGTCTGCTCCAGCAGCGCCTCGAGCCGCTTCTTCGCGATGCCGTTCTGGTGCCCCACCCTGCGCGCGAGGATCAGCTCGTTCTTGAGCGAGTGTTCCCAACCCGCCAGCTCGGTGACCGTCACCTGGTAGCCGCTGGCCTCCAGCACCAGCGCCCGAATGACGTTGGAGAGGTGCGAGCCGAACTCGCGTCGGTGCCACGGGTGCGAGAACAAGGATTGCATCGCCGAGTCCACCTTCGGGCGCGCGTCCTTGAGCTGCTGCGCCACCTCGGCCTGGCAACAGGGCACCAGCGCGATGTGCTCGGCCTGGTGCGAGAGCGCCACCGCCATCGCGTCATCGGTCGCGGTGTCACACGCGTGCAGGGCCGTGAGCACGTTGATGCGCTCAGGGTAGGCCGCGCCCTCGATGTTCGCGGTCTCGAACTTCATCCGCTCGAAGTGCAGCACGCCCGCGCGCTCCTGCGCCTTGGAGGTCAGCTCGGGCCGCGACTCCACCGAGAGCAGCTCGCCCTTCTCCTCGAGGAACAGCTCGTACAGCACGAAGCCCAAGTACGAGCTCCCGCTCCCCACGTCGACCACCCGGGGCTGGGCCACACGCTCGAACACGTCGTCGAGCGCGGGCTGCAAGAGCCCCACGAGGTGGTTGACCTGCTTGAGCTTGCGACGCGCGTCGGCGTTGAGCTGCCCGTCACGCGTGACGAGGTGCAGCGTCTTGAGCAGCTCGATCGACTGGTTTTCGAGCAGCTCCCGGCGGACCTTCTTTGCCGGCACTGCCTCTCGGGCCTTCACGTTCACGTCAGCGCGTCAGACCGCGACGACCTCGATGATCTCGGGGATCGCTTCCTTGAGGCGCGTCTCGATGCCCATGCGCAGGGTCGCCGTCGACGACGGGCACCCGGAGCAGCTGCCCTGCATGTGCAGGTAGACCGTGCCGTTCTCCACGCGATCGAGGGTGATGTCGCCGCCATCCATCGCGACCGCCGGCCGAATCTCGGCGTCGAGGATCTCGCGAATGCGCTGCTCCATCGCGCCGCCGCTGCCGAGGGTGACGGCCGCCGCCGCGCTCCACGCCTCGAGCACCTCGGGCTTCACCACCGCCTCGCCGTCGGTCAGGTGCTTGTCGAGCGCCAGCATCACCCCGTCGTTGAGCTCGTCCCACTCGCCCTCGTCACCCTTGGTGACGGTGACGAAGTTCGTGCCCAGCATCACCGCCATCACGCCCTTGATGTCGAAGAGCTTGCGGGCGAGCGGCGACTTCTCCTCGGCCACGTCCTTCGAGATGAAGTTCATCGCGCCGCGGGGCAGCAGCGCGGTGTCGACCACGTACTTGAGGGTGCTGGGGTTGGGGGTCCACTCGAGCTGAATGTTGACGGACATGCCCTTCAATTAAGGACTTACCGCCTCGAAAGCAAGCCAGCCTCCCCGGGGAGGGAGCCATACCCAGCCAGTCAGCCCAGCCGCTCTGCTTCAGAGGTGAAATCAGTGAGGTCCAGCTCGAGCTCGATCGAGAGCGAGCTCTCGACCTCCAGCTCGGTGGAGATGACGTCCAGGTCGTCCTCCGAGGGCGCCGCCGGCAGCATCTTCTCCACCGGCTTCGAGACCTTGGCGACGCCCGAGGCCCGGCCGGGGAGCGGCAACATCTGGTTGGCTTCCCGCAGGTGCTGCACCAGCTGGCGGGCGAGCAGGTCGACGATCTGAAAGGCGAAGCGGTGGCCTGCCGAGAAGAGCTGATCGAAGTCGCGATCGCTCATCTTCAGCAGCGTCGCAGGCCCGGTGGCCACGCAGCTGGCCGAGCGCAGGCCTGCGTCGATGCAGGCCACCACGCCGAACATGGTGCCCGCGGGCAGGTTGGCCAGCGTCTTCCCGTTGCGACCGACCGACACCTCGCCCTCGACGATGAAGTAGGCGCCATCTGTCTTTTCGCCTTCCGCGAAGATGGGCGACATCTCGGCGAGCTCGATCACCTCGAGCTTCTGCGCGAGCGCGAGCTTCACCACCGCCGGCAGGCCCTTGAACGCGGGGTAACGATCGACCATCTCCTTGGTGGGGCGGGGCCCGGGCGGCAGCGCCGGCGTCTGCACGCCCGCCTTCCCGGAAGGAACGATGCGATCGTTGGTGTTGCGCAGCCGGCCACAGAGATCGAACGCGATCTTCCGCAGCACCTTGAAGGCGGCGGGCACGAACGCGGCGCGCATCGCCTGGAACTCGTTGGCGTCGATCTGATGCGCGGGGCCCGACTGGGTGACGATCGCCGTGCCCGAGCGCGGGCCGTCGTCGACCAGCGCCATCTCGCCCACCACGTCGCTCTTCTTCGCGTACGCCACCACCACCGGTCGGTTCTGGCCCGCGGTCGTCGCCACCGAGACCTCGGTGCCTTCGCCCAGGACCCACATCGCCTTGCCGGGATCGCCTTCACCGAAGAGCACGTCGCCCGCGCTCATCTCGACGGGCCTGAACAAGCGCAGCACGTCGTTCAGATCGGCGTCGCCCACCAGCGAGAACAGCGGAATGCTTCGAATGAACTGCGCCAGCGCGGGATTGGCTGAACTCATCGCGTTCTTTCCTAGCACGGCTGGCCAGCTACACTGAGTAACCCCATGAGTTTCCGAACCGCCCTGGCCCTCGTGGTCCTCTGCGCCACGACGGCGGCCGCGCAGCGCGTCTCCTTCCCCAGCTTCACCGGCCCCAGCGCCGCCAACGTGCGCAACCAGCTCGTGGGGGCCGTCTGCGACACCGCCGATTGCGTGCCCGCCACCAAGACCACCACCGCCGGCAAGCCCGACTGGAAGAAGGCGAAGAAGGAGTCAGTGCAGTTCTTCGTGACCGGCTCGGTCACCAAGAGAGGAAAGGCGCTCTCGCTCGACCTGTTCGTCTTCAACAAGGCCGGCGCGCCCAAGGCGAAGAGGAACTTTCCGCTCGACAAGAACGGCACGCTCTCGGGCAAGAACCTGCAGGGCGCGATGGACCTGCTCACCGGTGCGTTCGGTTCGAAGCGCGCCCCGCCGCCGCCTGAGCCGAAGGAAGAGCCCGTCACCCCGCCGGTCAAGGAGAACCCCAGGACCCGCCCCAGCGAGCCCCCGCCCCCGCCCCGCGCGGAGAAGCCCAGGCCCGAGCCGGAGCCTGAAGAGCGCGGCGACCCCGAGCCCCCTGCCGGGGAGAAGGGCAAGAACAAGCCCCCGTTCCTGGTGCTCGACGTGGGGCTCGAGCTGCTCAACCGCAGGCTCGAATACTTCCAGGTCGCGACCGCCAACCTGCGCCGGTACGAGCTGCAGCTCTATCCCCAGGCCGCCCTGGGGGCCGAGTTCTACCCGCTGGCGCTGGTGCGCGACGATCTGCTCGCGGGGCTCGGAGTGGAGCTCGGCCTCGCCTTCGCGCCCTGGCTGCAGTCGCGCCTCACCAGCATCCCCGACGCGTTCCCCACCTCCACCACCCGCATCGACGCGGGCCTGCGCTTCAACATCGTGCCCATCAAGAGCTTCCCCCTGGCGATCACCCCCTACGTGGGCGTGCGCGCCCACAGCTTCGTGGTCGGCGCGCTCAGCGACGGCCGCCGCATCGACGGGCTGCCCAACATCGGCTTCGTGGGGCTGCGCGCGGGGCTCGCGATCGACGTGCCGGTGGTGCCCGGCTGGGTGAACATCTTCGGGCGCTTCGGCATCGTGC
>VFKJ01000664.1 GCA_009885595.1 Myxococcales bacterium
GGAATCACCAAGCACCTCATCGTCAACGCCGAGTCGGGGAAGCTCGCTGATACCTCCATCGCGGTCACCGACACCGCGGTCGCGGTCTGCCCGGTCGGCGTCATCTTGAAGAAGGGCCGCGGCTTCGCGGTTCCCATCGGGCAGCGCACCTTCGACCTCGCGCCCATCGACGCGCTCCCGGAGAAGCCATGAGGAAATTGAAGGTGGCCACCACCTCGCTGGCGGGCTGCTTCGGCTGCCACACCTCGCTGCTCGACATCGACGAGCGCCTCTTCACCCTGCTGGAGTTGGTGGAGTTCGATCGCTCTCCGTTGACCGATCTGAAGCACTGCAGCCCCTGCGACCTCGGGCTCGTCGAAGGCGGGCTGTGCAACGCGGAGAACGTCCACGTGCTCCGCGAGTTCCGCAAGCAGTGCAAGGTGCTGGTGGCGGTGGGGGCGTGCGCCATCAACGGAGGGCTCCCCGCGCAGCGCAACCACCTCGACGTGCGCGAGTGCCTGACCTCGGTGTACCGCACCGTGCCCAACGATCCCGAGCTGCCGCTGCCGCTCGACCAGGTGCACCCCATCAACAACGTGGTGCGCGTCGACTACTCGCTGCCCGGGTGCCCGCCGTCGGCGGACGCCATGTGGCAGCTCCTCACCGATCTGCTCGCTGGCCGCACGCCGCACCTCGGGCACGGCCTCATCAGGTACGACTGACATGAGCTCCTCTCTCGAGACGGCACAGACGGACCTGCCGACGCGGCGCATCGCCATCGACCCGGTGACGCGGGTGGAGGGGCACGGAAAGGTGACCCTGCTGCTCGACGCAGAAGGCCACGTGCACCAGGCGCGCCTGCACATCGTGGAGTTCCGCGGCTTCGAGCGCTTCATTCAGGGGCGGCCGTACTGGGAAGTGCCGGTGATGGTGCAGCGGCTGTGCGGCATCTGTCCGGTGAGCCATCACCTCGCCGCGTCCAAGGCGCTCGACGTGGTGGTGGGTGCGACGCAGTTGACGCCGACCGCCGAGAAGGTGCGCCGGCTGATGCACTACGGCCAGATGCTGCAGTCGCACGCGCTGCACTTCTTCCACCTCGCGTCGCCTGATCTGCTCTTCGGCTTCGACAGCGAGGTCTCGCGCCGCAACATCGTGGGCGTGGCCGCGGCGCACCCCGAGCTCGCGAAGCAGGGCGTGCTGCTGCGGAAGTTTGGACAGGAGGTCATTCGCATCACCGCGGGGAAGCGCGTGCACGGCACCGGCTCCATTCCTGGCGGCGTCAACAAGTCGGTGACGGCCGCGGAGCGAGACGAGCTGAAGTCCGCGCTCCCGCAGGTGCTGGAGTGGGCACGCGCGGGCGTGGAGTTGGTGAAGAAGCTGCATCACGAGAACCGCGAGCTGTACGAGCGCTTCGGGCTCTTCCGATCCAGCATGCTCTCGCTGGTGGGGCGCGACGGGCGCCTCGAGTTCTACGACGGCACGCTGCGCGCGAGAGACGCGGACGGCGGCATCATCTTCGACGGCGTGGATCCCGCGCAGTACCGCCAGCACCTCGACGAGGAGATCAAGAGCTGGTCGTACATGAAGTTCCCCTGGCTCAAGGCGCTGGGGCCAGAGCGCGGTTGGTACAAGGTGGGGCCGTTGGCGCGGGTGCAGAACTGCGACTTCATCCACACGCCGTTGGCGGAGGCGCAGCGGAAGGTGTTTCGCGACGCGCACGGGGGCGCGGTGGTGCACGCGCCGCTCGCGTACCACTGGGCGCGGCTGATCGAGCTGCTGCACGCGGCGGAGGTGATCGGCGAGCTGCTGCTCGATGACGATCTGCTCGGCGGCGAGCTCGTCACTCACGGCGCGCGGGTGGGGGAGGGCGTGGGCGTGATCGAAGCGCCGCGCGGCACGCTCATTCATCACTACCGCGTCGACGCGCAGGACCTGGTGACGATGTGCAACCTCATCGTGTCCACCACGCACAACAACCAGGCGATGAACGAGGCGATCCGCCACGTGGCCAAGCGCTACCTGAGCGGCCACAAGCTCACCGAGGGGCTCCTGAACCACATCGAGGTCGCCATCCGCGCCTTCGACCCGTGCCTGTCCTGCGCCACGCACGCGCTGGGGCAGATGGCGCTGGAAGTCGCGCTGGTCGATGCGGGCGGAGCCGAACTCGACCGCCTCGCA
>VFKJ01000984.1 GCA_009885595.1 Myxococcales bacterium
GAAGCCGCCCGCAAGGCCGCCGAAGAGAAGGCCAAGGCCGCCGCCCTGGCAGCCGCGAAGAAGAAGGCCGCCGCCGACGCGGTGAAGAAGGACGCCTACGCCGCCGCCAAGAAGAAGCCGGTCGCGCTCGATGGCAAGCCCACCGCGCCCAACGCGGCGGAGATCACCAGCGCCAGGGGCAACGCCGCCGCGCCCCCGGTGGTGTCCGACAAGCTGCCCAGGAAGCCCGAAGACCTCCCCAAGATGTTCCCGGAGCTCAAGGGCGCCGACAAGGAGACCATCAAGAAGGCGTACGACGCGATGAACCAGGTCGCGACCGGCACGGCGTCCGAGAAGCTCGCTGGCCTCTCGGCCCTGGCCAAGAACTTCCCCGACACGATGGGCAACGTGCTCGACAAGTTGGGCGTCAAGGACAACAAGCTGGTGAAGATCGCCACCAACGCGGACGCGCTGGGCGCGCTGTCCACCCTGACCGACCCCAAGAAGGGCGTGGCGGACAAGGCGCAGGCCGCGCTCTCGTTGGCGAAGGCCGTGGGTGACACCGTCGCCCCCAAGGACCTCGAGGGCGTGCTCAAGACCACGCTGGCCGGGCTGCCGGCCGCGGAGAAGCTGGTCGGCGCCGTCGCCGCCTGGACCGATCCGAGCAAGACCGGCCTGGAGAAGGCGAAGGCCACCCTCGAGCTCGCCTCTTCGCTCAAGGAGTTCGCCGGCGCCGACGCCGGGAAGCTGGCCAACAAGCTGCGGGTGCTGGACGGCCCGCTGAAGGCCGCGGGTGCCGCGCTCACCCTGCTCGATCCCAAGGCGTCCACCAGCGAGAAGGTGCTCGCTGGCGCGCAGCTCGCCTCGGAGATCCCCGAGCTGGGCAAGAACCTGTCCGCCTTCAAGGAGCTGCTCACCGCCAAGGGCGTGAAGGACGCCGACAAGATCGCCGCGGGGGCCACCAAGGCCGCCGAGGTGGCGGTGAAGGGGCTCGACCCCAAGCTCGCCAGCACCCTGAGCGAGGCGCAGACCAAGCAGCTCTCGGAGCTCGCCACCAAGCTGGGCCCCGACCAGCTCGAGGGCGTGCTCAAGGGCGTCACCGACAAGGCCGCGCTGGAGTCGCTCACCAAGAAGCTCGGCGCCCTCGACGCTCCCGCCGGCAAGCGGCTGCTGTCCACCCTGAGCGGGCTCGAGCACGGCGTGCTGGAGAAGGCGCTCAAGAACCCGGAGATGGCCGAGTCGCTCGCCAAGCTCGCCACCAAGCTCGACGACGAGGGCGCGAAGGTGATGTCGAAGATGGTGAAGGACTTCGACGAGCCGGCGCTCAAGTCGCTGGTGAAGTTCACCGACCAGCTCGCGCCTGCCGCGCTCAAGGACGGCCTCGAGATCCTCGGGCCCGCGATGGAAAAGGGCGGGAGCAAGATCGTCGGCCAGGGCCTCCAGGTGCTCGAGAAGGTCCTGGGCAAGATGGGCGCGAAGATCACCGGTGAGGTCGCCGCCAAGGCGCTCAAGAACCTGATCAAGATAATCCCGGTCGCCGGCGCGATCCCCAACGCGATCGACGCGGTGAACTACACCATCGAGGCGGCCAAGCTCCGCGACCAGAACAGGGACCTCGGCATGCTGGCGATGAACGCCGCCAAGCTCAACGCGGCTGACGGCGTGGTGGGCATCGCGCTCGATCTCACCGGCGTGGGCGTCGGCGTCGACATCGCGGTCAGCGTCGGCTTCTCGGCCGCCGAGCTCGCGATCGACATCGGCTTCGAGGCGGAGAAGGCCAAGATGCTGGCCGACCCCAAGAACTACAAGGCACCGGACTGGGTGAAGGCCGTCAACCTCGCGGGCGCCGCCGTCGACCCCATCGGCACCATCGCGTACATGGGGCCCGAGGGGACCGCGCAGCTTTTGGAGTGGGGCGTGGAGAAGGGGGCGAAGGGCGCCGTCGAGCTCGCCAAGTTCGTGGGCGTGAGCACGGCGGAGGCCGCGGGCGATCAGCTCAAGACCGCCGGCAAGATGATGCACGCGCTGGCCGACGTCATCCGCAACCCGAGCAAGTACGGGCAGGCCGTCGCTGACGCCGCGCTCAACACCTACAACACGGTGATCGAGAAGGGCGGAGAGCTCGCCAAGGCGGCGAAGGAGACGCTCACCACCGTCGTGAACGAAGCGAAGGCGCTCGGCGCCAAGGGCCTCGAGAAGCTCGAGTGGATCGCGAAGAACCCCGGCGAGGCCGCGAAGATCGCCGTCGAGGGTGTGAAGGACATGGTCAGCAAGGGGATCGAGCTCGGCACCGAGGCCGGGAAGGCGATCTACAAGAAGGGCGTGGAGACCCTCGAGTCACTCCAGAAGGGCTGGGAGAACTTGAAGGGCGCCGCGAAGGAGAAGGCCCTCGAGCTCATCACCAGCGCGAAGGACGGCCTCAAGGCCGCGGTGAACAAGGCCGTCGAGCTCGGTGGCAAGGCCATCGACCTGGTCGCGTGGGCCGCCACACACCCCGGAGAAGTGGGTGCGATGGCGAAGAAGGGCATTCAAGACGCGCTCGCGAAGGGCGGCGAGCTCGCTCGCCAAGCGTGGGACGGCATCAAGGCGCTGGGCAACAAGGGCCTCGACCTCGCGCAGAGCGCCATCTCCACGCTCAAGAACGCGGGCGAGGCCGCCGTCGACACGCTCAAGTACGTCATCCAGAACCCCGGCGAGGCCGCGGCGAAGGTGCGTGACTGGGCGGGCCAGACCCTCAAGGACATGGTCCTCGCCGGCGGGGAAGCCGCGAAGAAGGCCGCGGGCGCCATCAAGGACTTCATCGACGCCCGCGTCGACTTCGCCATGAAGCTCGGCAAGGACCTCATCGCCTCGGGCTCCAAGGCCTTCCTGGAGGTCGCCAAGGCCTGGAAGGACAACCTCACCGAGGGCGGCAAGGCCTTCCTCGATGGGCTCAAGGACCTCGGCTCGGCCGGCGTGGACGCCCTCAAGGACCTCGCGAAGATCGGCGGCCAGGTCGCGGGCTACGCGGTCGACAAGCTCGAGTCGCTCGCCAAGGCCGGCGTCGGCTACGCGCGCGATGCCCTGGGCGCGCTCAAGGACTTTGGCGGCGAGGTCGGCCGCCTGGCTGGCAAGACGGTCGATGCCATCGCCGACTACACGGACGGCGAGTTCTCCGTCGGTGGTTACAAGGTCGACCTCAACCCCTTCTGGTGAAACCCATGGCACCGACCCCTGCGCAGAAGCCCACCCCCAGGGCCTTCGTCGGCACCTGGGAGCTCGTCCCCGCCGAGTCGAAGTTCGAGTTCGACAACCCGCCGAAGAAGGCCACCCTCCAGGTCAAGCCCGAGAAGGGCGGCCTCTTCATGCGCGCGGAGTGGCTCGACCCGAAATCGAAGAAGGGCGAGGTCGAACACGAGCTCTTCTTCAACAAGGCCACGATGGTCAACGGCACCGAGGTGACGCTCGAGCTCGTCGACGCCACCACCCTCGACACCATCGTCGCCAAGGAGGGCGCGGAGCTCTCCCGCACCCGTCGCACCCTGTCCAAAGACGGCAAGACGATGGAGCTCAAACAGACCGGAACGCTGCCCAACAAGCAGGCCTTCACCAACGTCTCGAAGTACACGAAGGTCCGCTGAAAGTGCTTCGCAACCGATTGAAATAACGGGCAAAAACAGGCACTACAGCCCTGTTTCGGTCGTTGCCTCAGAGGCCTCTGCGGGGTACGAACCGCGGCACCGATGTCCGACGAAATCAAAGACCCGCCCGCGCCTTCGCCGTCTGCTCCGCCGCCCTCGAACATCGGTCAGCTGGTGCAGCGCTCCATCGAAGAGGAGATGCGCAAGAGCTACCTCGATTACTCGATGAGCGTGATCGTCGGGCGCGCGCTGCCTGACGTGCGCGACGGCCTCAAGCCCGTGCATCGCCGCGTGCTCTTCGCGATGCAGGATCTCTCGAACACCCACGCGCGCCCGTACAAGAAGTCGGCGCGCATCGTGGGCGACGTCATCGGTAAGTACCACCCGCACGGCGACCAGTCGGTCTACGACGCGATCGTTCGCATGGCGCAGCCGTGGTCGATGCGCGCGCCGCTGATCGACGGGCAGGGCAACTTCGGCTCGCTCGACGGCGATTCACCCGCCGCCATGCGCTACACGGAGATTCGCATGGAGCGCCTCGTGGAGGAGATGCTCCACGACCTCGACAAGGACACCGTCGACTTCCAGCCCAACTACGACAACTCGCTGCGCGAGCCCATGGTGATGCCTTCCCGGTTCCCCAACCTGCTCATCAACGGCAGCGACGGCATCGCGGTGGGCATGGCGACCAAGATTCCCCCGCACAACCTGGGGGAGGTCATCGACGCCACCATGCACCTCGTCGACAACCCGAAGGCCAGCTACCTCGAGTTGATGAAGTGGGTGCAGGGTCCCGACTTCCCCACCGCCGGCATCATCGCGGGGCGCGAGGGCATTCGCCGGGCGTACGAGACGGGCCGCGGGTCCATCACCCTGCGGGCGCGCACCGAGGTCGAGGTCGACAAGAAGTCCGGCCGCGAGACCATCATCATCACGGAGATCCCCTTCCAGCTGAAGAAGGAGGTCCTGGTGAAGCAGCTGGCCGACTTGGTGCGTGAGAAACGGGTCGAAGGCATCAGCAACATCGAGGACCACTCCTCGATGCAGGGCGTGCGGGTGGTGATCGAGCTCAAGCGCGACGCCATCACCGACATCGTCCGCAACAACCTCTTCCAGAACAGCTCGCTGCAGATCTCCTACGGCATTCAGATGCTGGCGATCGACCAGGGCCAGCCGCGCACCCTGGGCCTCAAGGAGATCCTCGAGAAGTTCATCATTCACCGGCGCGAGGTCGTCACCCGCCGCAGCCGCTTCGAGCTGAAGAAGGCGAAGGACCGGCTGCACATCGTGGAAGGCCTGCTGGTCGCCACCAGCGGGAAGGACTTCCTCGATCACGTCATCGCCACCATCCGCGCCTCGAAGGATCCTGACGAGGCTCGCTGGGCGCTGATGAACATCACCTCGCCCGCGCTCTACGAGTCGCCCAGCTTCAAGAACCTGCCCAAGCTCGACTTCACCAAAGTGAAGAAGTCGATGGACGCGCTGGCCGCCCGCGCGAAGGGCGACGAGCCCAGCTACTCGGGCATCTCGCGCAGCTACGACCCCGGCTTCTCCGAGCTGCAGGCCCGCAGCATCCTCGAGATGCGCCTGCAGCGGCTCACCGGGCTGCAGCAGGAAGAGCTGTACCAGGAGCTCCTGGCCCTCTCGCGCGAGATCTCCAAGCTCGAGGACATCCTCGCCAACGAGTCCTCGCTGCTGCGGGTGATCAAGGCCGAGCTCGAGGAGATCCGCGAGCGCTACGCCGACCCGCGCCGCACCGAGATCACAGGTGAAGTGGGCGAGATGTCGAACGAAGACCTCATCGCCGACGAAGACATGGTGGTGACGCTCAGCCACGCTGGCTACGTCAAGCGCACCCCGGTCACCGAGTACCGCGCGCAGCGGCGCGGTGGCCGCGGCAAGACGGGGGCGACGACGAAGGAAGAAGATTTCGTCACCGACTTCTTCGTGGCCAGCACCCACGCGTACCTGATGCCCATCACCACCCGTGGCCAGCTGTACTGGCTCAAGGTGCACGAGATTCCGCTGGGCACCCGCACCGGCAAGGGCAAGCCGATCGTCAACCTGGTGCAGTTCCAGGAAGGCGAGAAGTTGGCGCAGGTGCTCGTCACCCGCACCTTCGAGGAGAACCAGTTCGTGCTCTTCGTCACCCGCGCAGGCGTGGTGAAGCGCACCGACCTCACCGCGTTCGAGAACGTGCGGTCCTCGGGCCTCAAGGCGCTGGGCATCGACGACGGCGACGCGCTGGTGGGCGTGAAGATCACCGACGGCACCAAGGACGTGCTCATCAGCACCTCGCAGGGCATGTCGATTCGCTTCAACGAGACCGAGGTGCGCTCGATGGGCCGCGCCGCGTTCGGCGTGAAGGGCATCACCCTGGAAGAGGGCGACGAGGTGGTCTCGGCCGAGGTCGTGGAGAAGGGCACCATGCTGCTCACCGTCACCGAGAACGGCTACGGCAAGCGCACCGTCGAGGACGAGTACCGGGTCCAGGGCCGCGGCGGCAAGGGCATCATCGACATCAAGACCACCGAGCGGAACGGCCGCGTGGTGGGCGCCGTGCAGGTGAAGAACGACGACGAGGTGATGCTGGTGACCTCGGGCGGTGTGCTCATTCGCATGGGGGTCAACGACATCTCCACCATCGGGCGCAACACCCAGGGCGTGCGGCTGATCACCCTCGACGACGCGCAGCAGAAGGTCGTCGGCATCTCGCACCTGCCCAAGGAAGAGGCGGTGGAAGGCGAGGTTCCGGCCAGCAGCGA
>VFKJ01000973.1 GCA_009885595.1 Myxococcales bacterium
CCCAGCCGCATGGATCTCGGGAAGCCGGTGATCGCCGCCATCGCAGGACACGCCGTCGCCGGAGGGCTCGAGCTCGCGGCCTGGTGCGATCTGCGCGTGGCCGAGACCGATTCGGTGCTCGGGGTCTTCTGCCGTCGCTGGGGCGTGCCGCTGATCGACGGCGGCACGGTGCGCCTCCCGCGGCTGATCGGCCTCTCGCGCGCGATGGACTTGATCCTCACCGGGCGCGGCGTCGGCGCCGATGAAGCGCTCGCGATGGGCCTGGTGAACCGCGTGGTTCCCAGGGGCACCAGCCGCCAGGCCGCCGAGCAGCTCGCCCGCGAGATCGCCTCGTTTCCTCAGCTGTGCATGCGCGCCGATCGCGCCAGCGCGCTTCATCAATTCGATCGCGACCTGCCAGAGGCCATCCTGCGGGAGTTCGAAGGGGGGCTCGCCGCGCTCCACGCCGAGGGCGTCTCGGGTGCCGCGCGCTTCGCCGGCGGGGCAGGGCGACATGGAGATTTCGGTCGCTGAGCCCTGGGCCGCGTGCTTAACGCCGCCGCATGACGGCACGCGTGGACAAGCAGTGGAAGGACAAGGGGCTCACCGGGTACTCCACCGAGGCGATCCTCGGGACGCTCGGCCACTACGGCATCACCCTCGACGAGGCGGGCTTCAAGGCGACCGCGTCATCGAAGTTCCCGCTCGAGCTCGCGATCGAGTGGAAGCCGCAGTGGAAGGGCACCGGCCAGTTCGCCTCGTACCCGTACGCGGCGGCCAATGAGCTCTTCAACCGGCTGCTCCCCGACGAGCCCACGCCGATGAAGACGGCCCACGTGATCCTCGACCTCATCGCCAACGGCCTCAAGACCGTCGCCGCCAAGGAAGACGCCAACCTCACCGGCGCCTTCAAGCACTGGGACGACGTGGTCCCGCGCCTGCCCGCCAAGGGCGACCGGCGCGACTCGTTCCTGCGCGAGCTCGTCACCTTCCTCGAGTCGTGGGCGCAGACGTTCAACGAGCTCCCCGAGCGGCTGGCGAAGGCCGGGAAGAAGGACGAGGCGCTGCGCTTCGCGCTCGTGCACGAGGTGCTCTTCACCGATCGCGAGGGCTGCATGACCGCGCTGGTGCGCGCGCAGACCGGCGAGCGCGAGGGTGCCCTCGCGGATCTGAAGAAGTGGGCCGAAGACACCGGCCGCGACGTGTTCGCCCGGTACTCGGCGCTCGACGCGATCTTCCAGCTCGAGGAGTTCGAGGCCGCCAAGCCCCTGGGCCTCGCCGTGTTCGACGCCGCGGCTGCCGAGGCGAAGTGGGGGCTGGCTGACTCCATCGCGCACCTGCTCGGCCACATCGTGCAGAAGGTCGGAGGCGACGCCGCGTTCATGCGCGAGGTCCGCAACCGGCTCGATCGCGCCCACGCGCACACCGGCGGGCACCACTGATCATGACCAGCGAACGCGTCGACAAGGCCTGGCACACCAAGGGCATCGAGACGTACTCGACCGCCGCGATCTTGGGCTCGCTCGCGCACTACGGCGTGCCTGTCACCGAGGAGTCCTTCCTGGCGCTCGCCAAAGAAGACTTCCCGCTCACCATCGCCCTGGGTTGGCACGAGGCCTGGAAGGGCACCGGGCAGTTCTCCCGCTTCCCCGGGGCCGCCGCCGAGGAGCTGTGGCGACGGCTCAAGGGCGGGGAGCTCGCGCCCACCGATCTCGCGCTCGCGCTGATCAACCTGCTCACCACCCTCGACGCCGTGCTCGCCAGCAAGCCCGAGGACGGCACGCTGGAGGCCCTGTTCAAGATCGTCGAGGGCTCCCTGCCGCGGTTGCCCGCCGAAGGTGATCGCCGCGAGAAGTTCATGGCCGAGATGGTCGGCGCCCTCGGGGAGTGGCTGGAGGTGCTCGACGGCATGGCCGAGGCGCTCGCGAAGAAGGGCCTGGCGCTCGCCGATCGTTTCGTCACCCTCGAGGAGGCGCTCTTCCCGGTACGGCAGGGCACCGCCACCGCGCTGGTGAAGGCCGCCAGGGGCGATCAGTACGGCGCGCTCGTCGACCTGCGCCTCATCGCGGGAGACTCGAAGCGCGACGACTTCACCCGGCTCACCGCGATCGACGGCCTGTTCCAGTTCGACCAGTTCGACGACGCGAAGAATTCCCTCCTGGAATTGATGGAGCGCGCCGAGAAAGAGCGCGACGTGGAGTTGGCCAGTGAACTGGTCGAGCGCCTGGCTCACCTGCTGAAGGTGGATCCCAAACGAGTCGATCGCGCGGAGCTGCGGACCCGGGTGGAGCAGCTCGCCCGCGCGCTGGAGGGCTAACCGGTCACGTCGAGAGGGTTGATCGAAAAAAGCCCCGTTCATCCCGAGCGGAGTCGAGGGATTCACTTCGCATGGAGCGGCGAGGAGTTACGAGCGAGCCCTCGACTCCGCTCGGGCCGAACGGGGAAGGGAGCGTCCGATGACGCTCTCGGATCTCTCCATCAAGCGGCCGGTCTTCACCACCATGCTC
>VFKJ01000847.1 GCA_009885595.1 Myxococcales bacterium
CACCTCGTGGCTGGCGGGGAAGGGACTGAGGGTGGCGGGATGACGGCGAGCACATTCGGGTTGGGTCGGTGGCTGCACCCTCACCTGAGGGCGTCGCCCGAGCTCCGGCGAGCGGGGCTGGTGCTGGCGACCACCGCGGCCTTCGCCTTCGTCTTCGCCCTCTTCCAGCTGGCGCTCTCATTGGCCAGCGGCCACTTCTGGGGGGCGGTGCCGGTCGCGATCTTCCTCGTCGGGCCGGCGGCGTGCCTGGCCCTGCTGCGGTTGCGGCCTACGCCCCAGCCCGCGGGGCACCTGCTGCTCGCCGTCTGCAGCACCCTGGTGAGCGTCGCCTTCGCGGGCGAAGACGGGTTCCACGCCGGGACGATCGCCTGGTTCGGAGTCATCTGCGCCACCGGCGTGATGAGCGTGGGCCTGCGGGCCGGGCTGACGTGGCTGCTCATCGACGCGGTGCTCGTGCTCGTGCTCGAGGGGCTCAAGGTGAACGGGACCATCACCCCGTGGCTGCACGTGAGCCCCCTGCTCTCGGCGCTGCGCGCGGTGGGGCTGGTGGCGGCGTTCGTGATGCTCGCCATCCTGTTCGATCGCGCCCGGCGCGAAGCCCTGGCCGAGGCGCAGCACCTCGCCCAGGCCAAGACGAACCTGCTGGCCAACGTCTCGCACGAGCTGCGCACGCCCATGAACGGCGTGCTGGGCTTGACCGACCTGCTGCTCCAGTCGGAGCTCTCGGGTGAGCAGCGCGAACAGCTCGAGCTGCTGCAGCGCAGTGGGCGATCGCTGGTGGTGCTGCTCAACGACCTGCTCGACATGTCGAAGGTCGAGGCAGGAAAGATGGAGCTCGACCCCGTCGACTTCGACCTGCGCCGCCTGCTGGAAGATCTGAGGGCGCTGCACCACCCCGTCGCGCACGCCCGCGGCCTCACCCTGGCGCTCGAGCTCACCGACCTGCCCCCGGCGGTGCGCGGTGATGCGCTGCGCCTGCGGCAGGTGCTCAACAACCTGGTCAACAACGCGATCAAGTTCACCCCGCGCGGCTCCGTCACGGTGGCCGTGCGCGCTGCCCCCGAGGGGCGGTTCGACTTCGAGGTGAAGGACACCGGCATCGGCATCGCGCCCGACGCGCTGCCCCGGCTCTTCTCGGCCTTCGCGCAGGCCGAGGCCGGCATCACCCGGCGCTACGGCGGCACGGGCCTGGGCCTGGCGCTGTCGCGGGAACTGGTCGCGATGATGGGGGGCGCGCTCGAGGTGGAGAGCCAGGTGGGCCACGGCACCACGATGCGCTTCTCGATCGTGCTCGAAGCCAGCGTGGCCGCGCTGGTCGAAGCCGTGCCGCTGCTGCTGGGGCCGCCGCCCGAGGCCACCCTTCCGGTGCTGGTCGTCGACGACAACCCCATCAACCTGCTGGTGGCCTGCAGCCTGGTGCAGAAGGCCGGCTACCGCACGGTGACGGCGACCAACGGCGAAGAGGCGCTGGCGATGGTGCAGTCGCAGCCCCTGGCGATGGTGCTGATGGACTGCCACATGCCGGTGATGGACGGCTACGAGGCGACGGAGCGGATCCGCGCGCTCGACAGCGACGTCGCCCTCATTCCGGTGATCGCGCTGACCGCGTCGGCGCTGCCCGAGGAGCTCGAGCGCTGCCGCCAGGCGGGCATGAACGATTGCCTGATCAAGCCGGTGACGCTGGCGATGTTGGAGCGGACGCTGCGCCAGGTGGCGACGCTGCAAGCGCTGATGGGATCGTGACTCTCTGTTTTCCCCGAGGCGTCAGCCGACGTCACGGCCGAGGTCCCAGAGCAGCCGGTAGTAGCGCGACCGCTCGGGATCCGGCGCGACGCCGTAAGCGTTGAGCAGCGCGCCTTCCCAGCCGGGGCCGTGGTTCCACTGCACGCTCCAGGTCGCGATGGCCAGGTCGCTCCACCGGTCAGCGACGCCGAGCGCGCCGAGATCGACGTGACCGCTGCAGTGGCCTTCGTCGTCGATGAGCGTGTTCGGCGTGGTGGCGTCGCCGTGACAGACGACCAGCCTGTCGATGGGCGGCGGGTCTGCCAACCGCGCCAGCACCTGGTGGTGCTCGAGCCCCCGATGCGACGGGTGCCAGTTCGCGCGGTGCAGCTTCCCCGCGGCGGCCCTGCGGCGGAGCGCCGCGAGCCGGACCTCGACCGACCCCGAGAACGGGCAGCTCGCGACGGGCAGCCGATCGTGAAAGGCCCGCAGGCCCGCGCCGCACGCCCGCACCGCGAGGGCCGGGTCGCTCTTCCAATGGCCTGACATCGCGTTCTCGCCGGGCAACGCGGCCGTCACGAACCAGGAACCGGTCGCGTCGGCGCCGTGGTCGAGCACTCGGGGGACCGCCGTAAAGTTCCACGCCCACGCCAGGCGAACGCGCTCGGCCTGCGGGTCGACCGGGCTCGTCGAGGGACTCCACTTGCAGAAACACCGGTCCTGCCCGGTGCCCACCTCGTAGGTGAGCCCGCCATGCTCGTTGCGCCAGACGAGGTGAACGAGCCGGCCAGCGGCCAGCGAAAGCACGGCCGGCGGGACTGGGAAGGTTTCCTGCGGACGACCCGCGACCATGCGCCGAGCATGGCACGCGCCCTCCGCAGGCATCATCCTGATGGGGCAACCCCATCATCCTGAACTGCTGGGACCACCCCTCCCGAGAGGACGCGCGTTGGCG
>VFKJ01000618.1 GCA_009885595.1 Myxococcales bacterium
AAGAGCAAGGCGCTCAAGAGCGTCGACGACGCGCTCGACAAGGGCTTCGACAAGATGGTGGACGCCTGGCAGGTCGACGCGGGCGTGAAGACGTACGCCGAGGCGGTGGCCGCGGCCATGGAGTCCCGCTCCATCGAAGGCGCGCAGTTCCCCCTCGCCCCGCAGGAGTGGCTCTCGTTCGCCAACACGTCGGGCTGGTACGCGGCGAAGGCGAAGGCGCGCTCGATGGGCGTCGACGTCGCGTGGGACTGCGAGCACGCGAAGACGCCTGACGGCTACTACCAGGTGCGCGGCGGGCTCGAGTACGCGATCGCCAAGTCGCTCGCGGCCGCGCCCTTCTGCGACCTCTTGTGGATGGAGACGAAGACCGCCGACCTGCACGAGGCGAAGAAGTTCGCAGACGCGATCCACGAGAAGTTCCCCGAGAAGATGCTCGCGTACAACCTCTCGCCCTCGTTCAACTGGGACACCACCGGCATGAACGACGACGAGATGCGCCGCTTCCCGGAGGAGCTGGGGAAGATGGGCTTCGTCTTCGACTTCATCACCTACGGCGGGCACCAGATCGACGGCCTCGCGTCCGAGGAGTTCGCGCAGTCGCTCAAGCAGGACGGCATGCTCGCGCTCGCGCGCCTGCAGCGGAAGTTCCGCCTGGTGGAGTCGCCGTACCGCACGCCGCAGACGCTGGTGGGCGGGCCGCGCGCCGACGCGGGGCTGTCCGCCATCTCGGGCCGCACCGCGACCACCAAGGCGATGGGCAAGGGCTCGACCCAGTTCCAGCACCTGGTGCAGACCGAGGTCCCGCCCAAGGTGCTCGAGGAGTGGCTCGAGCTGTGGCGCAAGCACCACGAGTTCCCCGGCAAGCTCAAGGTGACGCTGCGACCGCACTCCGCGGGCTCACAGTTGCTCGAGCTGGCGATCACCTCGGCCGAGGGCGCGAAGCTGATCAACGTGGTGTTCGACGCCATCCAGGATCGTCGCGGCAAGAACATCTTGTCGGTGCGCGACCAGAACAACTTCGATCTCAACCTGCGCAAGAAGCGGTTGATGACGCTGGTGCAGCTGTTCCTCACCCACCGCTACCACACCGACTCGGTGCACTACGTCACCCCGACCGACGACAACCTGAAGCAGTGCGAGGCGATGAAGGCCCGCGGCATCTTCAAGTCGGTGCAGACGGAGATCGGCGAGATCATCGTGGCCGACGTGGTGAAGACGCGGGTGAAGGAGCTCGCGGCTGATCGCGCGGCGCTCGAGGCGTTGATCAAGGGCTGAAGCCTGCATCTCCCTCTCCCCCCGCGGGGGAGAGGGTCGGGGAGAGGGGAAGTCGATCTCAGGGACTGGGGATTTCCTTCACGCTCACGCACTTGTCGCCCAGGTAGGTCGACTCGCACTTCTTATCGAAGTTACACAGCCCGCCGCACGGAATCGGGTCGCACAGGCCCGTGCCGTTGTTGCAGCGCG
>VFKJ01000723.1 GCA_009885595.1 Myxococcales bacterium
GCGATGGTGCCGGTGAAGCGCTCGAGCACGAAGAGCCGCTTGCCGTCGGCCGAGAGGCTCAGGGCGCGCGGCCCGGCGTGCAGCGACGGCCCCGCCCTGCCCTTCACGTTGAAGTCCTCCAGCGGCCGGATGCTCGGGAAACCCGCCGGCGGCCGCAGCGCGAGCTCCTGCAGCAACGCCTTCGAGGCGTCGCCGCTGGCGAGCTTCTTCGCGTCGAGCACGCGCACCAGGCCCAGCCCCACGTCGCTGGCGTAGAGCAGCCCCCGCGCGTCATCGAGCGCGAGCGCCTCGGTGACGCCAGCCCCGAAGCCGAGGTGCCGGCGCCAACCCTTCGCGAGATCGACCGCGGCCACGCCCCCGTTCATCGACACCTCCATCCGGTCGGCGTTGGGGCCGACGTTGGGGCCGATGGAGGCGACGAAGGCCGTGGACGACTTCGAGGACCACGCGAGGCTGCGCGGCGCCTTTCCGTTCATCACCTGCGCCGAGTACTTCGCGGTGCCGCCGCCGATGATGGGCGTGCCGGGCCCCGGCTCGAGTGAACCCTGGACCGCGCCGGTCGCGGGGTCGAGCAGCTCGAGCGCGCCGGTGGCAAGCGAGCCGACCAGCACCGACTTGCCCGCGAGGATCAGCTCGCGGGGGTTGGGGGCGACGGGCGTGCGCCACAGCTCCTTGCCGCTCGACAGCTCGATCGCGGTGACGCTGTCGCGCGCCTGCTCGGCGACGAAGGCCTTGCCGTCGTGAATGAGCAGGCCCGAGGCGTTGGCGGGCGCGGGCAGGCTGCGGCGCACCTCGGGATCGCGCAGCGAGATCAGCACCAGCGAGCCCGCGAACTGGTGCACCACCGCGAGCCATTCCTGGTCCCCGTCCAGGAAGGTCGCCAGCGCCGAGGGCCCGTCGTCGACCCCGAGGGCGGTCACCGTCTTCGTCGCCAGCTCGAGCCGATAGATGGTGTCGTTGGTCCCGCTGAGCGCGAAGAGGAACGCGGAGTCCCGCGAGCGGGCGAGCGCTGTGCAGTCAGGAAAGAGCGTGTCGTTGATGAAGCGCAGCTGGGCCTGGCCTTCTGCGCCGTCGATGCTGGCGTCGATCACCACCTCGGGGAAGGTGCCGATCGACAGGCCCCCGGGCACCCGCGCGAACGCATGGCGGGCATCGAGCACCGTCAGCGGCAGCCGCAGCGACAAAGGCGCCCCCAGCCGCAGCGCCATTCCGGGCTCGAGCCCCTCGCCCACCACCGACAGCGGCTGGCTCGTCTGGTTCGAGAGCAGCCGCGGCCCCACCGTGAGCAGCTTGGGCCTGCGCCCCGCGTCTGGAACCCGCGGCGCCGACGCCGTGTCAGGCTTCGGGCAGCCCCACAGCACCACCGCCGCGAGGAGAATCACCTGATGTCGTCTCACGTGAGTTGAAGTAACACATGGTGCGGGGTTGCCTCCGCAGTTCGTGGTGTCCACCCCTCGCTCCTGTCATCATCGAAGCCCTCGGTAATCCTTGACGCTCTGGCACGGCGTTCGCTTTCATCAGAGGCAAGTCATGCGCCCGATTCTCTTTGTCGTTTCAGCGCTGGTGGTCCTTTGCGCTGCTGATGCGTTTGCGAAGCCACCCAAGAAGCCCGCGCCGGCGCCCGCGAAGAGGCCGGTGCCGGCGATGCCCGTCGCGGCCCCGGAGGCTGCTGCTCCCGCGTCCGCGTCGTCGGAGTCGAGTGGGCCTGCAGTGCGCGGCCCGACCCGAATCGACTTCGACGATCGCTTGATCCAGGGCCAGTCGAACAAGTCGGGGGCGGTCTATCTCTACGATCGCAAGGAATTGAAGATCCGCTCGATGATCAAGAAGCGGGAGAACTTCCGCGACGAGATCGTCGGCTCCCTGTACGACACTTGAGCGCAGCGGCCCTGCCACGCACCGCAGCACGAAGGAGCTTCACTTGAGCGGACAACCGACCGTGCTTCAGGTCGTCATCATGCGTGATGGCCTCCTCGTGGGCACCGAGGTCTTCGTACCGGGCCAGTACACCCTGGGCTCCGGCGACGGCGCCGATCTCCGCCTCGACGACGCCAGCGTGGGCGAGAGCCACGCGTTCCTCTATTTCCAGAACGGCCGCGCGGCGATTCAGGACGGCGGCAACGGGGCCACCTTCGTCAACGGGCACAAGGTGACCGCGTGTGAAGTGCGGCCCGTCGACGAGATCGCCTGTGGTCCCTTCACCCTGAAGATTCGGGTGATGGGCCAGAAGCCCACCCAGAAGGCAGCCCCGCCCGCGAACATCGGCGCCCTGCTCGGTGGCCCGGCCCAGCCTCCGCCCGCCGCCGCGCGCCCGGCGGCCGTCCCCGCCCCCCAGCCGCCGGCGAGGGGGCAGGCGCCCGCGACCGTGGTGAGCAACCGGCGCATGAGCAGCGCGCCGCACCCCGAGCCCGTCGCCCGGCACCTCCGGCCGGTGCCGATCGAAGACGATTCCCTCACCGAGAGCGTGTCGCTGGGCGCCGAGGTGCTGATGCCCACCGCGCCGCGGGGCGCGCCGCTGCACACGGCCGAGGAGATGCACACCGTCCCGCTGCCGATGGCGGCCAGCAACGCCCCCACGGTGCAGGCCCGGGCGCACGCGCCTTCCGCTCCCGCGCCCGCGGCTCACGCGCGCGCCGCCGCTCCCAAGCACGGCCGCCAGGCGCACAGCCCTGCCAGGGCCGCTCCGCAGGGGCGCTATTCGCCCGACGTGCCCTCGGCTTCCGACGGCAAGGGCAAGCCCAACCTCTTCGTCGAGCTCTACTGGGGCGACACCCGCAAGTTCTCGAACGCATACAAGACGATCGACCCGAAGAAGAAGCTGATCGCGCGCGAAGACGACACGGCGCCGGTGCCGCTCTACGGCTTCAACGTCGAGGGCGACTTCGTGTTCGCCGAGCAGAAGGCCGATCTCTTCCGCGTGTTCGTGCCCCCGAACGCCGCGGTGGAGCGCCGCGCCCAGGACGGCAAGTTCTACCCGGTACAGCTCGAGACCCTCGAGCAGTCGCCCGACTCGCGCCGCTGCATCACCCTGGGCACCGGCCACGCGGTGCGCTTCTCCAGCGGCCGCGACGTGATGCTGATGGCATACGTGCAGCCCGCCATTCCCAAGCCGTTCGTCAACCCGCTCAGGGGGCTGCCGTGGCTGGCGCTGGCCGTGCTCTCGCTGTGCATGAGCGCGTTCGGGGCGTTCATCTTCTACTTCGCCGAGCTGCCGCTCGACGCCGACTTCCAGTCGAAGACGCTCAACCCGGTGGCGGTGAAGTTGATCGCCCCGCCCAAGCCCGAAGAGAAGAAGAAGATCGCGAAGGCGCTGGAGAAGATCAAGAAGGACGTGAAGAAGCCGGAGATCGCCAAGAAGGTCGAGAAGCGCGAGCCGCCCAAGGCGATCCCCCAGGAGACCAAGAAGGCGCTCAAGAGCATCGAGAAGCTGGCGGCCGCGGGCCCCGCGATGAAGGACCTGTTGGCCGCGGTCGACAAGCTGGGGTCGGGCCCCGGCGCGAAGAACGCCAAGAATGACTTCAAGCTCTCGGGGCTGATCGGCAAGGCGCCGATCGCCAATGCGGGCATCGGCACCTTCGGCCTGGGCGGCGGCGGCGCGGGCGGCATGGGCATCAAGGGCGCTGAGCTGCTGCGCGGCCGCGGCGGTGGCGGCATCGGAGCGCTGGGCGCCGGCAACGTGGGCAAGGGCTCGGTGGCGGGCACGGTGACGCGCGCTTCCACCCGCGCCATGGGCACCCAGGGCACCATCGACAAGGAAGCGGTCGCCAAGGTGATCAACTCGCACCTGCACGAGGTGTCGAGCTGCTACGAGCGCGCGCTGCTGAAGACCCCCGGCCTCGCCGGCAAGATCGTGCTCGAGTGGCAGATCACCATCAGCGGCACCGTCGGCTACGCGAAGACGAAGTCGTCCTCGATGCAGAGCGCCGCGGTCGAGAGCTGCATCCTCACCTCGCTCAAGACCTGGCGATTCCCTGCGGCCAAGGGGGCGGGCGTCGTCATCACGTATCCGTTCATGTTCAACAGCGTTGGATACTGAGCGGTCGTCCGCGGCGCTGAGTTCAGGCTTGAATTCATGACCATCAGCGACTTGCATGCGCTCGCGCTCGCGCGCGGGAGGACGGACGTGCTGAGAGCTCTCATTGGCTTGTGTTTGTTGGTGCCCACGCTGGCCGCTGCCCAGCTCGAAGATCTCGACAACCCCGGCAGCGTCGCCGCCATCCAGGAGCGTGCGTTTCGCATGCGCCACGAGCTCGACCTCTCGGTGGGGGTGCTGCCGATCGACGCCTTCTACGTGGGGCTCTTCGCCCAGGTCAGCTACACGGCCCACTTCTCGGACACCGTGGCCTGGCAGATCGGCCGCGCGGCCTACAACTACGCGGCGCGCACCGGGCTGCGCGAGAACCTCGAGCGGAAGTTCGGCGTGCTCCCCACCGCCTTCGAAGAGGTGCAGTTCTTCCTCGGCTCTGATCTCATCTGGACCCCCTTTCACGGGAAGCTGTCGGTGATGAACAGGTCGGTGGTGCACGGGGAGCTGTTCCTCATTCTCGGCGGCACCCTCTTCAAGTTCACCAACGCCTTCCGCCCCGCGGTCAACGTGGGCCTGGGCGGCCGCGTCGTGCTCAGCCAAAACGTGAGCTTCCGGCTCGACCTCACGGACAACGTGGTGGTGCCGGTGGGCGGCGGTTCGATCACCTTGACCAACGTGCTGGCCACCACGCTCTCGCTGGCGATCAACTTCGGGGCGCCCGAGTGAGCACGCACCCTACGGCACAGAGGACGACGTCTTTGAGAGCCCTTGTTTGTCTGTTCGCGTTGCTGGCCTCGCGGTCGCTCGCGCAAGATCCCGAGGAGTTCGGGGGCGTGACCGCGGTGCAGGAGCGCGCCTATCGAATGATGCACGAGATCGACGTCTCGGTCGGCGTGCTGCCCCTCGATCCCTTCAGCAAGGGGCTCTACGCCCAGGGCAGCTACACCGCCCACTTCACCGACTTCTTCGCCTGGCAGGTAGCGCGCGGCGGCTACGCGTACACCGTCAAGACCTCTCTGCGCAGCCAGCTGGAGCGCGACTTCGGCGTGCTGCCGCCCGCCTTCGAGGAGATCCAGTTCTTCGTGGGCAGCGACGCGTTGTTCAAGCCGTTCTACGGAAAGCTCTCGGTGGTCGACAAATGGGACCTGCACTTCGAGGTGTTCTTCATCGTCGGAGTGACCGTGTTCAAGTTCAACGTGCCTGACGTCGCGCTGGGCCGCGCCTTCCGCCCCGGCGTCAACCTCGGGCTGGGCGGGCGGCTCTTCCTCTCGAAGGTGCTCAGCCTGCGGCTCGACGTGACGGACAACGTCGTGATCCCCCTGGGGGCAGGTCAAAACATCAGCAACGTGATGGCGATGACGCTCTCCCTGGGCATCAACATCGGGGCCACCGAGTGAGGAAGCCTGCGCTCATGAACCGGTCCCTGCTGCCCTTCCTGCTGCTCACCTCGTCGCTGGCCGCCCTCGCCCAGGAGCCCACCGCGGCCAGCACGCTCGCCGACGCGGGGGTGGGTGACGCCGCTGCCGCCGCCGCCGCGGCCGTGCCTTCCGGTTCCGGTGGTGCCCAGGCGACCGGCGCCGCGCAGCCCAGGAAGATCGACCCGAAGCTGTTCGACTCGGCCCTCAACGACTACTTCACCGGTCACCCCAAGGACGCCGCGCCCAAGCTCTTCGACTACACCGAGAACCTGCCCTCGACCGACGAGAACTACGCCTGGGCGCAGTTCTTCCTCGCCAAGTCGCTCATCGAGATCAACCTGCGCCACGCAGGCGCCGTGTACCTGGCGCGCATCGCGCGCGAGCGCACCAACCCCGCGGTGCTGCCCAAGGCGCTGGAAGAGCTGCAGAAGCTCACCGACCTGCCGCACGACGAGGTGATGATCGACGAGCAGGTGTTCGGCGCGCTCGACCTGGGCTTCCTCCCCGCGGAGGTCGCCGGCTACGCGCACTACCAGCAGGGCCTGGTCGACCTGCGCGTGGGCAACGAGCGCTGGGCCACCACCCACTTCTCCAAGCTGCCCGAGGGCTCTGCCGAGGCGAGCCGCGCGAAGTACGCGATGCTGGTCACCCGCCTGCGCACCGCCAAGCGCGAGATCCCCAAGGAGATGGTGGACCAGTTCTTCGAGCTGGCGAAGGACGAGAAGCTGACCCTGGAGGCGCGCAACGACGCCACCTTGGCCGTCGCCCGCCTGCGCTACGAGCAGCAGGACTTCAAGGGCGCGCTCGAGGCCTACCAGCTGGTGAAGCTGCCCACGCTCGACACCGGCCGCGCCAGCCTCTACCTGGAAGAGGCGTGGACCCGCTACCAGCTGGGCCAGATTCACGCGGCGATGGGCCTGCTCACCACCCTCGACGCCCCGTCGTTCCGCGAGGAGTTCCTGCCCGACAAGTACCTGCTGCGCGCCCTCATCTACCGCGACCTCTGCCACTACCTGCCGGCCAAGCGCTCGGCCAAGGAACTGACGCGCAAGTACGCCGAGTCGCTCGAGGCGGTGCGCGAGCGTGAAGATCTCACCCTCGACTCGCGGCTGCTGCGCGCGGCGTCCGCCCGGGGCAGCACCAAGCGGGCGCGCAAGTTCCTCGAGTCGCTCGACCTCGAGGGCGAGCAGCTGGGCCGCTACGCCGGCACCTTCGGCGATCGCATGTTCGGCTACATGACCCGGCTCTACGATCTGGCGCGCGCCGAAGGGCAGCGCATCTACACCGAGCGGCTCAACGACTCGGTGCGCGTGGAAGCCGACAAGCTCTTGCGCGCGGCCGAGCAGGTGCGGCTGATGGAATACGAGGTCGGCCTCAAGCTCTACGAGCGCGTGAAGAGAGGCTCGAGGCTGGTGGCGCTGATCGAAGAAGCGCCGCTCGAGGCCGACCAGGTCTCCTTCAAGTTCGTCGACGAATATTGGAACGACGAGCTGCGCGATTACCGCTTCTCACTGAAGTCACGTTGCATCGAGGAGACGGCCCGATGATGGCGCTCTCGTCGCTGGTGTTGGTGGTGGCGCTCTCCCAGGCCCCCGACAGCCAGCTCGAAAATCCCCTGGTCACCAAGCAGCGCGAAAAGCAGGACCTGATCGAGAAGCTCCGCCGCGACATCTTCAAGGTCGATCGCAGCATCGGCGAGACGGACAAGCTGATCGCCCGCAGCCGCAACGCGCCCTACCTCCCCGACCTCCAGTTCCGCCTGGCCGAGCTGTACGTGGAGAAGAGCCGGTACGTGTACTACCTGCAGGCGGAGACGCGGGTCGAGGGCATCAAGGGCGCGATGGTCTCGCCCGAGACCAAGCTGCTCAAGCAGAAGGCCATTCAGATCTACACGCGCGTGCTGCGCGAGTTCCCCGACTTCAAGGACGCCGACAAGCTCACCTTCTACCTGGCGCACGAGCAGCGCGAGCTGGGTGAGTTCGACTCGATGCTCAAGACGCAGGCCGACCTGGTGAAGAAGTACCCCAGCTCGCCCCTGCGCCTCGACGCCGAGCAGATCCTGGGGGACTACTGGTTCGACAAGGCCGACTTGAAGCAGGCCGAAGATCACTACCGCGCGATCCTCGATGCCCCGCCCTCCCCGGTGCACGATCTCGCCCGCTACAAGATGGGGTGGATCCGCATCAACCAGGCCAACCACGCCGAGGCGGTGACGTTCTTCGAGGCGGCGGCGGCCAGCGCTCCTCTGCCCGGCGTCGACGTGGCCAAGGCGCTCTCGGTCAAGCGCGAGGCGCTGCTCGACCTCGTCTATTCGTACACCGAGGCCCGGCCGGCCAAGGGCGCCATTCAGTACTTCGAGAAGCTGTCCGACTCGCGCGCCACCTTCTCGCTCGCGCTCGACAAGCTGGGCAATCGCTACTTCATCAAGCAGCAGTACGAGTTCGCCATCCCCGCGCTGCGCAAGCTGCTCGAGATCCAGCCCGACCCCGAGCTCGAGGTGGAGCGGGTGGAGAAGCTGTACGACTCGCTCAAGGCCGCCAAGGGCAAGGTGCAGCCCAAGGCCGAAGACGTGATGTACCTGGTGCGCGCGGCGGTGCAGATCAAGACCGACCCCGCCCGCGACGAGGTCGCCCGCAAGAAGGTGCTGGTCGAGCTCGAGGAGATGGCGCGCGACCTGTCCACGGTGGTGCACGTGCAGGCGCAGAAGAAGGAAGACCGGGCCCTCTACCTGGAGGCCGCCGCCTCGTACGAGAAGTACCTGGGGCTGTTCCGGCCCCGGCAGTACGCCACGGTGATGATGCAGAACCGCGCCGACGCGCTGTTCGCCGCCAAGCGCTTCCCCGAGGCGGCGCGGCAGTTCGAAGAGCTGGCCCGCTACCTCGACTCGAACAAGGCCGAGCTGAGCAAGGAGAAGGAGGCCAGGGCTGCCGCGCCCAAGGACGCCAAGGCCGCCGCGGTGGCGTCGGTCTCGAACACCGCGGGCTCGAAGACCATCGGCGGCGAGATGAAGTCGCACGACGAGGCGCTCTACGGCGCGCTGCTGGCGCACTACTCGTCGCTCAAGCCCGGTGAAGTGGAGCGCCTCAACGCCTTCGAGGTCGCCGATGCCCGCCAGGCGCTCAAGCTGCTGGGCGCGCAGTACCTGGGGCGCTACCCCAAGAGCGAGCACGCCCTCGAGGTGAAGTTCAACATCGCCCGCGCCTACTACGAGGACGGCGACTACAAGAAGTCGGCGGACCTGTTCAAGGAGTTCGCCTTGAACCACTCCGATCACAAGGACGCCGCCGTCGCCGGCAACCTCGCCTTCGACTCGCTCCGGCAGATCAACGACTTCAAGGCCATCGACGAGTACGGGAAGGCCTTCCTGGCGGCGAACCTGCCGCCCGCCTTCAAGAGCGACGTGCAGAAGATCCTCACCCAGACCAAGAGCGAGGCGTTGGGCGAGCTCGCGCTCAAGTCGTCCGAGGCGACGGGCGACGTCATCACCGGCCTGCTGCAGGTGGCCGACGAGAACAAGGGCCAGGAGATCGGCGAGAAGGCCCTCTACGGCGCCTTCGCGGCGGCGCGCGAGAAGCGCGATCTGCGGCGCGAGCGGGAGATCGGCGATCGGCTGATCAAGGAATACGCGAAGTCCCAGTACATCTCCGACGTGATGCTCACCCTGGGCCGGCACGCGGCCGAGGCGGGGCGTTTCCAGGACGCGGCCGCGTACTTCGAGCAGATGGGCCGCCAGTTCGCGGGCGACTCCACCGGCCTCGACTCGATGCTCGCCTCGGCGCGCCTGCGCACCGCGATGGGTGACTTCCCCGGCGCGGTGAAGGTGCTGGAGACCACCATCGAGCAGGCGGGCGCCCGCAAGGCAGAGGTGCTGGTGCTGCTGGCGCAGACGTACATGAAGCTGAAGGCGCCGGCGAAGGCCCGGGCCACCGCCGAGCAGGCGCTCAAGGCGGACAAGGTGAACGCCGCCGCCGCGGCGATCGTCGCCGAGGTGGCCGCCGGCAACCCCAACGAGAAGCTCGAGCCGCTGGTGGCGATGATGGCCGCCGTCACCAACTCTCCCAACGGGGTCGGCGACGATGCCGCCAAGGGGCTCTGGTACGTGGGCGACATGGTGTACCGCCAGTTCAAGGCGATCCCCGGGGACAAGATCGAAGAGAAGGTGGCCGCGCTGCAGCAGATGCAGGGCGTCTTCCAGCAGGCCGCCTCGATGGGCAGCCCGGAGTGGGCGGTCGCCTCGCTCTGGCGCATCGGCAACGGCCTGCAGAACATCGCCGACGCGGTCGAGGCCACCCCGGCGCCCGCGGGCCTCAAGCCGGCGGAGATCGAGCAGTTCCGCGCCGCGGTGAAGGCGCAGGTCGACCCGCTCAAGGCCAACGCCGAGAACACCTTCCAGACCTGCATCAACCGGGCGGAGTCGCTCGAGGTCTTCAGCCCGGCCGCCATCGGCTGCCGCAAGAGGGTCGACGAGGCGTCTTCGCCGCTCAAGGGCCCGCCCGCAGAGCGGCAGATCAACGTGGAGGAGCTGCAGAAGAAGGCGGAGCTCACCCAGAACGCGGCCGAGTTCGAGGCGCTGGGCCTCGCGTACCTGGGCGCCGGCCAGGTGAACAACGCCATCTTGAACCTGAACCGCGCCATCGAGATCGAAGACACGCGCGCCTCGGCGCACTCGGCGCTGGGCTTCAGCTTCCTGCTCACGGGTGACTCGGCGGCAGCGCGCAGCGAGTACGGCCGGGCGCTGGAAGCAGACCCCACCTTCGACAAGGCGCGGGCCAACCTCGCGGGCTTGAAGTGCCGCTACCTCGACGTGGTGGGCGCCAAGCAGGAAGCGTCGGTGGTGAAGGACGCGGCGCTCTCGGGACCGGACGTCGACCCGGAATGGAAGTCGTGCAGGTGAGTCGTTCGGGTCGCCAGCTGGCCGTGATCCTCGTCGCGCTGAGCGCGCTGGGGCTTGGCGGGTGTGACGACCCCTGCAAGGCGCCCCCGAAGTTCCACCTCGAGGGCAGCCTCAGCCAGGTGATGGACCTGGGCTACGACGAGGCGCGGGTGCTGCTGGCGCCCGAAGACGTCTCCTTGTTGTTCGTGCGCACGCACTGCCAGGGCGCGGTGAGCGACGACGGCGGCGTGCCCGAGGAAGGCCAGGTGGGCAAAGTGGAGGACTACCCCCTCAAGGTGGGCTTCCGGCTCCTCGGCGACGCCGTCGGGGGTCGCTACGATCTGGCGGGGGTGGACGACAACGGGGCGCAGCGCGGCTCGCTCTCGCGCAACGTGAGGAACGACCCTCGCAACACCCTGCCCGCCCTCTTGCGCGGCACGCTCTACTTCAACGCCCCGCTCGATCCCGACGCCGGCGTCGGCGGCGACTTCCACGTGACCTTCGAGAACGGCATCGAGGCGGCCAGTGGCCGCACGGTGTTCTCGACGGCTTTCTCAGCCCGGGTGCAATGATGACTCGTCTCGTTCTTCTAGGTGCGGTGGTGCTGCTGTCGACCGGCTGCGGGCTGCGGCGGGTGCCCCTCAAGGTGTTGGAGCAGCTGCCCTACGAGGCGAAGATCGAGCTGCTGGAAGCCGAGAACGATCTCGCGCTGGCGGTCGACCGCCTCGACGAGGCCCGCGCCGAGGTGAACCGCGCCATCGCCCAGATTCGCCGCGGCAAGGATCGCCACTCCGCCGCGCGCGACGAGGTGAGCGCGGCCACCGACGAGAACAGCAAGGCGGTCGCCGAGCTCGCGGTCACCGAGGCCGACAAGCGGGTGGAGTGGCTGCGCGCCAAGCAGCGCGTCAACGTGCGCGAGGAAGACTTAGCCGAGCAGAACCTCACCTGCGCCGAGGCCCGCTACGAGGTGGCAAGGCTCACCGCCGCGCGCAAGGCGAAGCTCGAGGGCAGCGAGACGCTCGACCCCGAGAAGTTCGAAGCCCAGCTCAAGAGCTGCGAAGAGGACTACGCCGCCCTCAAGGAGAAGGCCAAAGAGGTCGGCGCCGAAGCCGAGACGATGCGCGTTGACTGGGACCAGGCCCGCACCGCCCTCGCCAGGAAGACCTTCGATGCCCGCGCCAGCCCTTTCGTGGAGTGAGTGATGACGCTCGCAATCGCCCTGAGCCTCGCGCTCGCCCAGCAGCCAGTCGACCCTGACGCCTTGCGCCGCACGGTGGCCGTGGAGGCCGCCACCGTGGAGAAGAACGCCGGCGACACCGAGGCCCTCTATCGGCTCGGGCTGGCGCACCTGTCGCTGGGTGAGGCGAAGAAGGCCATCAAGCCGCTCGAGCTTTTGGTGAAGACGGACCCCGAGTCCGTCGACGCCAAGCTGCTGCTGGCGCGCGCCTACCGCGGCGCCGGAGAGATCGAGAAGGCGAAGGCCCTGCTCGACCAGGCGATCCTGCAGCTGCCCGAGGACAGCGCCCTGCACGCCGAGCGCGGCCAGCTGGCGCGGGCCACGGTCGATCTGCCCGGGGCGGTCGCGCACTACCGCAAGGCCGTGGAGTTCGCGCCCGACGACGCCGACCTGCTGTTCAACTTAGGCGAGGCGCTGCAGGCCAGCCGCAACCTCGAGGACTCGATCGCCATCTACCGCAAGACGATCGCCCTCAAGCCCGACCTCTCGCAGGCGAAGGTGAACCTGGGCAAGGCGTTGGCGGAGAAGGGGCTGTTCGGCGAAGCCAAGGAGATCCTCTCCTCGGTGAACAAGGACACGCTCACCGACGCCGAGGCCCACTACAACCTGGGCGTCATCTTCATGCGCGAAGGCGCCATCGGCCAGGCGACCACCGAGTTCGAGCGCACCCTGGCGATCACCCCCAAGCACGCCCAGGCGCTCAACAACCTCGGGGTGGCGTGGGACGCGCGCGCCGACACCAAGAAGGCGCTCGACTACTTCAAGAAGGCCACCGGTGCCGACGCCACCTTCGCGGAGGCCTGGTTCAACCAGGGCATGAGCTACATGAAGCTCAACAACCAGGCCCAGGCGACCAGGGCCTTCGAGCAGGCGCTCAAGCTCGAGCCCGGCTCGTCGGGGCCGTATGTGCAGCTCGGCTCGCTCTACCTGAAGCAGGGCAAGAAGGACCGCGCGCTGGAGGCCTTCAAGAAGGCGATCGCCGCGGCCGAGGCCGACGAGAAGGACTCCAAGGGCTTCCTGCAGCTCAAGAAGCTCAACGACGTGCGCCGCACCACCGATGCCTACCGGGGGCTCGCGCTCACGCTGCTCTCGATGGGGAAGGTGGACGACGCGGTGGCGGCGTTGAAGACGGCGGTCGAGAAGATGCCCAAGGACGCGTCGGCCCGGTTGGCCCTGGGCGAGGCGTACCTGGCGCAGAACAACTTCGAGGGCGCCATCGCCCAGCTCACCGAGCGGCTGGCGCTGGAGCCCACCACCGACGCCCGGCTCGACCTGGCCCGGGCGTACGCGCGCAAGCGGGTGGCGAAGCAGGCCGAGCCCCTCTACCGCGAGGTGCTCAAGAGCGAGCCCGACAACCGCGCCGCGAAGATGGGCCTGGTCGATCTCTACCTCTCGATGGGCCGCTACCCCGACGCGGAGACGATGCTCAAAGAGGCCCTCAAGGCCGACGAGAACGATCTGCAGGCGCTCTCCCGCCTGGGCATCTTGAAGTCGCGCATGGGCCGCCCCAACGAGGCGCTGGAGCCGTTGGAGCGGGTGTCGACCCAGAACCCGCTGCTGTACGACGCGCGCGCCGAGTACGCGTTCCTGCTCTTCCGCGGCGATCCCGCGAACGCCGGGCGCTGCGTGGACACCATGAAGGACATTCTCACTTCCGAGCCGCGGCACGTGCTGAGCCTGCAGTACCTGGGCGCGTGCCTGTTCACCAAGGGCGACCCGGCGGGGGCCGAGGCGAGCTTCAAGGCGGCGATCAACGTGGATCCGACCTTCGCGGCGGCGCAGTACTCCCTGGGCGAGCTGTACGAGAACACCGGCAAGAAGGAAGAGGCGAAGAAGGCCTATGAGGCGGCGGCGGCGCTCGAGCACAGCGAGGCGCGCGACGCGCTCAAGCGGCTGGCCGCGACGAAATGACCGGCCCCGGGTAGACAGCCTCGGGGAACGGGGTGAGGGCAGGATCTCCTCCAGGCTCCACACGCACAGGCCTCTCCGGTCGGGCGAGGTCGCTCACTTCGCGAAGTGAGAAAGCGCCAGCTCGTTGACCGAAACCGGAGCCGGCTCCGGTTCGAGGCCACGGAGCCAATTTCACGAAGCCGCGTCTCAAGCGTGGCACGCCTTGAACTTCCGGCCGCTCCCGCAAGGACAAGGCGCGTTCCGCTCCACCTTGGTCACCGTGACGTCCGGCTTCCCCGAGTCGTAGATCCACTTCCCCTCGACGCGCTTGAAGGTGCTGCGCTCGTGCAGGGCGTGCACTGCGCCCCCTTCGAGGTAGCTGGCGATGAACTCGACTGCGCCGGCCTCGTCCCCTTCCCCGCCCTGCTCCTTGCTGACGATCTGCAAGCCCACCCACGCGACCGAC
>VFKJ01000760.1 GCA_009885595.1 Myxococcales bacterium
CAGCCGCTCGCTGGACGGTGTGGTCGCGGTGACGATGTTCAGGACCGGCGATCACTCCCCGCGCCTGCGGGCGGTGGCCCAGGCCGCGCGGGACTTCCAGGGCGCGACGCCCTCGGTGACGAAGCGCCGCGACCTCGCCGACTTCACCGAGCTGCAGGTCGACGTCGAGGTGCCCATCTTCCAGTCGGGCGCCAAGCCGTACCTCGACGACGGGGCGATGAACTTCGGTGCCGACGACCGCCCGGCGCTGGTGACGCGCGAGACGGTGCGGGTGGTGGTGTCGGTGCCGCGCCGCCCGATGCCCGCCACCGGCTTCCCCCTGGTGTTCCACGCGGTCGGCAGCGGCGGCGACGCGACCTCGATGGTGGGCTCGCTGGGCACGGGGCTGGCGCTCCCGCTCGCTCGCCGTGGGATCGGCACCTGGTGCGCGGATCCGAACCTCACCGGCCTGCGTCACCCCAGCGGTGATGAGTCGGGCTTCGCGTTCTTCAACCCCTTCAACCCGGTCGCGGTGCGAGACAACCATCGCCAGCAGGCCGCCGAGTACGAGGTGTTCGCGAAGATCGCCGCGGCGCTGGCGCTGCCCGGCACGCTGGTGCCCGAGGCCCAGGCCGCCACCCTCCGCTTCGATGCGGGCCAGTTCTTCCTGCACGGGCACTCCACGGGCTCGGTGGTGGGCGCGCAGATGCTGGCGGTGAATCGCGACTTCCGTGCGGGCGTGCTCACCGGCGCGGGCGGGAGTTGGCTGTACAACTTCGTCCTCAAGCAGGCGACGGGCAGCGCCGAGCTGGCCGGCCAGCTGCTCTCGTATCGCCCCGACGACGTGGTCGAGCTCTTCGACCCGGTGCTGCAGCTCGCCAGCATCGCGTGGGATCCCATCGAGCCGATGAACCAGGCGCCGCTGTGGACCGACTCGACTTTCCGTGGCGCGCCCTCGTCGGTGCTGCTCGTCGCCGGCCTCACCGACACCTATTACCTGCCGCGCATGCAGGCGGCCCTGGCGCAGGCCGCGCGGATGGACCTGGTCGGCGCCTCGCTCGAGCCCGAGGTGCTCGCGGGGGTGGTGCTCGGAGGCGGCCGCGGCGTCACCGCTCCGCTCTCGGGCAATCGCGCGGGCAGCACGCAGGCGGTGATGCAGTACGCCGCGCGCCCAGGCCGTGACGGGCACTTCGTGGTCTTCGACGAGGCAGCGGTGAAGTCCGTGTACGGCTGCTTCTTCCAGACCGCCGTCTCTTCGGGGACGCCGCGGGTGGTGGCGCCTGCGAGCGGCGCCGACGCCCCCTGCCCGCTTTGACGCAAAGTTGCGGGGTTGCTACTTAGCAAGTCTGCTACTTAGCAATGTTGCTACTTAGCAACGTTGCTAAGTCCGACCTGTTCTGGGAGCCCGCCTTGTTCTCTGCCAGCACCCCCGCCTCGCCCGACGGTTTCTTCAATCGCGGCGCCGAGCTCGCCCTGCTCGAGGACGCCATCGTCAAGCTGCAGCGTGGAGCTCCGAAGTGGCTGTGCCTGGTGGGTCCCCGCAAGGTGGGCAAGACCAGCTTGTTGCGCGAGCTCGAGCGGCGCGGGCGCGCCCAGGCCCGCGCGCCGGGCTTCGTGGTGATCGACGTCTTCGAGACCATGCCGGTCTCGCTCGAGGTCTTTCGCGTGGTGGCGATTCAGGCCGTCGAGGTGCTGCTCTCTCGCGACGCGGGGCGCTCGCTCGCTGCTGAAGCGGGCACGCCCTCGGAGTGGCGAGCGGCGCTGGTGAAGTCGAACCGCTTTCGCGGCCTCCCCTCGGATCTGCAGACCACGTTGGGTGAGCTTCCCACCACGCCGCTCGAGGGCGCGGCGCTCTCCGCCGTGCTCAACGTGCCCGAGCGCCTGGCCGAGGCCCTGGGCGCGCACCTGGTGGTGGCCATCGACGAGTTCCAGGAACTGGCAACGCTGTCGGGCGCCCGAGGGGCCCCCGAGGTGATGTCGCTCCTGCGCAGCGTGTGGCAGCGCCACCGGCGCACCGCCTACTTCGTCTCGGGGTCTGCCCGGAGCACGCTCCTCGAGTTGGCGACCTCGCAGAGCTCCCCCTTCTTTCAGCACTTCGAGGTGATGGAGGTGCCGGCGTTCGACGAGGCGCACGCGGTCGAGCTGCTGGTCGAGGGAAGTCGCGATGCGTCGCAGCGCATCGGCCCTGCGCTGGCCGCGCGCATCTTCGAGGTGGTGGGCGGAAGCCCCTTCTATTTGCAGGTGATGGGCGAGGCCGTCGTTCTCGAATCAGGCGGGGCCGATGTGAGGCTGCGCAGCGCGCTGCAGCGGGTTCTGTTTTCCGAGACGGGCCGGCTCTCCCTCTACTTTCTCAACGAGTTCCAGCGCCTGGTCGGGCGCGCCACCACCCTCGCCGCCACCCTCAACGCCCTGGCGCAGGGGCCGCGCACGCTGACCGAGGTGGCCAACGCCATTCACGGAACGCCGGGCGCGACCCTGGGCTACCTGGCGCGCCTGCGAGACGCGGTGGCGAGGAACGCCGCGGGGCAGTGGCAGCTGACGGACGCGACCTTCGCGCTGTGGCTGCAATGGCGCCAGCCAGGCGGCTCGGTGCTGCCGATGAAGCTGGTGGGTGACGAAGCAGAGCTCGCGGTCGCGCAGTTGCTCGCGCACCTGGGCTTCGAGCTGGTGTACCAATCACGCGGCTCGCGGGGGGCCTTCGACCTGCTGGCGACCCGGGGCGCGTGGGTCCTGGCAGTTCAGGTCAAGCGCAGCCCGTTGCCGCTCCGCTTCACGCGCGCCGCCTGGGAGCGGATGGAGGCGGATGGCGAGCGCTACGACTGGCAGTGGCTGATCGCGCAGGTCAGCGCGCAGGGGCAGGTGCAGCTGCTCGATCCCGCGAAGGCGGTGAAGCGGGGTGGGGTGGTGCTGAGCGAGAAGGCGGTGCTCGAGCGTCCCCTCGACTGGCTGGAGCGGCGCCGGCCGGCACGCAAGAGAGGCAAGGCATGAGGCTCGAGCTGCGCAGCGATCGACTCCGGCTCTTCGACTCGGTGGTGCGGCTGGGTGGCTTCTCCGCGGCTGCGCGCGCGCTGGGTGTGACGCAGTCCTCGGTCAGCCAGGGCATCGCCGCGCTGGAGGCGGACGTGGGGCAGCCTTTGTTCGATCGCTCGAGCCGCAAGCTGCGGTTGACCGAGGCGGGTCAGGCGCTCGAGACGCATGCGCGGGGCGTGCTCGACGCGCTCGCGCAGACGCGCGCGGCGCTGCAGCAACTCGAGCACACCGTCACCGGAACGCTCGCGCTCGGGGCGACGGACACGCTCGCCACGCACCTGCTGCCGCCGGTGTTCGCTGCGTTTCGCCGTGCGCACCCCGGCGTGGAGCTGCACCTCGACAACCGCACCTCGCCAGCCATCGCCGAGAAGGTCGCCGCGCGGGAACTCGATCTCGGGGTGGTGTCGCTGCCGCTGCCGCGCGGCTCGGCGGCCGTGGAGGCGCTCACCCAGGTTCCGCTCGTCGAGCAGAAGGACGTGGTGATCGTTCCGCGGGGGCATGCGCTCGCGGGCCGCGCGAAGGTTCGGCTGCAGGATGTGGCGAAGTTTCCCCTGGTGCTGCTCGATCGCACGACGGCTTTGCGCGCCTGGCTCGAGCGTCACTTCGCGGTGGAGAAGCTCAGCCCCCGGGTGGCGATGGAGATGAGCAGCCTGGAGGTGCTCAAGAGATTGGTCGAGCTCGACTTCGGGATCTCCGTGGTGCCGGAGCTGTCGGTGCGCTCGGACGAGAAGAGATTGGTGGCGCTGCCGCTCGCGGGCGCCGAGAGGCGGATGGTGGGGTTGGTGTTGCCCCGAGTTCCCACTCGTGCGGCTTCTGCTTTCGCCGCGATCACGCGGGAACTGCTCAGGCGGTAAGCCCTCTCCCCGACCCTCTCCCCCGCAGGGGAGAGGGAGACATATTTCGCGCGACGGGAACCGGCTCAGGCATGAGCGCTGCAGTCCACCTGCGTCATGCCGACGCATGTGGATGACCGGACACAGGTCTTGCTGGTTTCCCTCAAGACCGAGGCGCAGTTGCTCAAGTCGTGGATGGCGCGCCGCGCTGACGTGGCGCAGCGGCGACGCGATGGACCTTCCGACGCGCTCCGCTACCGCATCGCCCTGCTCGAGAAGGAGCTGCCCCGGCTGGAGCGCGAGGTCGCAGGCCTGGAGCGCTCGGTCGGCTCGCACACCCGGCCCCGGCCGCCCCTGGCGACCTGGCTGTCCGGCTTCGCGCGCGGGTTCGGGCTGGTGAGCGCGGCGTTGCTCTGGGTGGCGGGCGTGGCGGCGGTGACGCCTCTCTCCCGGCTCGATGATCCGCTGCGGCTGGCCGCCATGCTCGCCGTCGTCGCGGTGGTCGCGCTGTGCCGCAGGGGCCGATCATGAGCACCGAGCTCTCGCAGCTGAAGCAGGAAGTCGCCGAGCTGTGGACGCGCTACCGCCAGCACCCCCCGCAGCCGCTGTTTGGGGAAGACGAAGAGCGCCGCAAGCTGGCGGAGCTGAACCGCACCCTGGAGGGCAAGCGGCGCGCGCTCTCGGACCGGAGCTTCACCCTGCGCCTGGAGCTCGAGGCGCACCGTCGGCGGTCCGCGCGGCTGTCCCCGGTGGCGCGCGTGGTGGGTGGGTTCCTCGGCACGGTGATGGGCGCGGCGCTGGTGGTGGCCGGACTGCCAGGGCTCGCTTCGCTTTTCAGCGAGCTCTCGGCGGGGCAGGGCGTGGTGGCGATCGTCTCTTCGCTGGTCGTGCTCGTGCTCTGCCTGGCGTGATGGCCCTGCGTGAGCCCCTCACCCCGACCCTCTCCCCGCTGCGCAGGGAGAGGGAGGTCAGGCCAGGCCTCCGGGGCCCGCAATAAGAAGGGGTGCGGCGGATTACTGGCGGCGGCGCGGGACCCCCCCGCCCAACCCCGCGAACGCCCGCCCGTCCTCGGGGGTGCGTGGCTTGCACAAAGGCCCGCATCCTATGGAACGCCTCAGAATTCTGAGCCTGCTGGCCGTGTGCGCGATGGTTGGCTGTCGTCAGGGCGCGGTGTCCGCGAGCGAAGGTGAGCTGCTGGTGCAACCGCCCGCGGTCGACTTCGGCCGCACCTGGCTGGGCCACCGCGGCACCGCGAAGCTCTCGCTGCAGAACACCGCGCGCGGCGGCATCGACGTCACCCTCGAGCTGTCAGCGCCGTTCGACGCGCAGGGCTCCCTGCACCTGGGCGGCGGCGAGCGCCTCGAGGTGGAGCTCGGCGTCACCGGCACCGAGCTGGGTCTTGCGACCGGGAACCTGATGGTGAGCGCCAACGGCACGACCCAGCGCGTGCCCCTGCGCGCCGAGGTGACGGCCCCTCCGGAGTGTCCCGCGCGGGACTGCCGGACGGTGCGCTTCAACCCGGTCACCGGCGGGTGCGACGAGTCGCTCGAGGCCGATGGGGCCGCGTGCGGCGTGGACAACGTGTGCATCTTCGAAGGCACCTGCGCCGCGGGCGTGTGCGTGGGGCGCTCGCGCGACTGCAGCGATGCGGACGCCTGCACCACCGACGCGTGCGATCCCTCCGCGGGTTGCGTGCACGAAGCGGTGACCTGCCCCAGCTCCGAGCGCGTGTGCGAGGTGGCCGTGTGTTCGCCTGGCACCGGCTGCGGCTTCGCTGCCGCGGGCGATGGCGCGTCGTGCGGCGCGAACGACTGCGTCACGGCGGAGGTCTGCATCGCCGGGCAGTGCGTGTCCCGCCCCGCCCCCGACGGCTCGCAGTGCGCTCCGGCCACCAGCTGCCGCGCGCCCGGCCTCTGCCAGTCGCAGCGCTGTGAGCTCCCGCCGGCCCGCCAGCTGCAGCCCTCGTGGCGGTACTCGCCGCCGCCGGGCTTCACCCTCGCGTTCCTCGGCGCGGTGGATGACTTTGGCAACCTCTACGCCACCGAGACCGCCCCCTTCGTGCAGAACGCCAACGAGCCCGGCGGTGCCTCCCCGGGCACCGCCGCGCCCTTCGAAGATCGCCTCGTGCTGCCCTCGCCCACCAACCTCGTCTCCCTCAGCCCGACCGGCGCGGTCCGCTTCCGCGTGCAGGTGACGACCGAGTGCTCGAGCTGCATCACCGGGCTGTGGTTCTCCATCGACTCCGCCGGCCACCGGCTGTTCGTCAACGCCAAGGGCACCACGCACGCGTTCAGCACGGATGATGGACACGAGCTCTGGTCCACCGTGCCCACCAACGGGCTGCCGTCGTACGACCTGCGGGCCGATGGCGGGGCGGCGTTCTACACCTCGGCGCCCTTGCTGGTGGGCACCGATGGCGTGGGCGTGCCGGTGATCGAAGGCAACGGTGACCATCACTCGTACGTGCAGGTGTTCGATCGCACCAACGGCGCGTTCCGCTGGCAGTTCCACCGCAAGGGCCACTTCTATGGCACCGGGGTGGCGCCGGGCGGCGAGCTGTGGACCTCGTCGGCGAACTGCTGGGCGGTCGCAGGTGAGATGGCGCGGCTCGATGGTGCGGGCCAGCCCCAGGCGGTGAAGTTCGTGCAGTGGATTCCTTCGATCTACGGCGCCGGCTTCTCCGTCGGCACCGCGAACGGACACCTGCAGCTGCTCGACTCCGCGCTGAACCTGACCACTGATCTCACCGCCCTGACCGGCGCGGGTCCGGGCGCGCAGCCGCTGCTCTCGGGCCAGCAGCTGGTGCTCTTCGACGGGGCCTCGCGCTCGCTGCACTCGGTCGACCTGACCACCGGCACGCAGGCGTTCACCTACGACCGGGTGCAGGGCAGTGCGCCCGACTTCGAGTTGCTGCGCGGCGGGGGCGTGGGGTGGACGAGCCACCTGCCCGACGCCGGCGTGCTGGGGGCGGTGAACGGGCGCGGTGAAGAGGTGCTGCAGTGCCCGCTGGCCACCACGGTCAACAGCGCGACGGCGATCATTCGCGGGCGCGCGTACCTGCAGGCGGGGGAAGCCATCGTCGCCTACGACGTGCCCGGGCTCGACGTGGAGCCGAGCGGCTGGGTGACGCGGCACGGCTCGCTGCAGCGCGGGTACGGCGCGCGCTGAGCTGTCTGCGGGTAAGCCCGGGTAAGCCCTCTCCCCGACCCTCTCCCCCGCGGGGGAGAGGGAGACAGGCTCAGACCTTCTCGGCCTGGGCCCGCCCGAACAGCCCCTCGGGACGGAACAGCAGCACCACGATGAGGAACCCGAAGGCCACCGCGTCCCGCCAGCTCGACGCGGTGTAGCCGACGATGAACTCCTCGCAGAGCCCCAGCAGCAGCGCGCCCACCACCGCGCCGGGCAGATTCCCGATGCCGCCGATGACCGCCGCCACGAAGGCCTTCAGGCCCACCATCACGCCCATCAGCGGCTGAATCGACTTGTCCTTGATGGCGTAGAGAATGCCCGCGCCCGCGGCGAGCGCGCTGCCCAGCATGAAGGTCCCCGCGATGATGGTGTCCACCGGAATGCCGAGCAGCCCGGCCACCTTGTGATCGTGGGAGACCGCGCGCATCGCCTTGCCGAAGCGGGTGCGGAACACCAGGTACTGCAACGCGCCCATCAGCGAGATCGCGATCAGGAACGAGATGACCTGCCAGTTCCAGATGATCACGTCGTTGTCGCCCAGCACCAGCCACTCCTGGGGCGGGATGATGGCGGGGAAGCGCCGCGACGCCGCGCCCGGGAGCACGGTGACGTTCTGCCCGCCCACCGAGAACGAGAGATCGAGCTGGAAGCCGTACGAGAGCGCGAAGCTGATGCCGATGGCGGTGATGAGCGAGGTGAGGCGCGGCTTGTCTCGCAGCGGGCGGTACGCGAAGCGCTCGATGAAGAAGCCGAAGGCGGCGCACGCCGTGAGCGAGACCGCGAAGACCAGCAGCGCCCCGGGGATGGTGCCCAGGTGCTCGCGCCCCAGCAGGAACGCCACCGCGTAGCCCACGTAGACGCCGACCATCATCACGTCGCCGTGGGCGAAGTTGATCAGCTTCAGCACGCCGTAGACCATCGTGTAGCCGAGCGCGACCAGGGCGTAGATGGTGCCCGCAGCCAGCCCGTTGATGAGGTGCTGAATGAACTCGTACACGGCGCTTCGGCGTTACGGAGAGATGGTGTCGACGTACTTGAACTTGCCGCCCTCGACCTTGAGCACCACCGCCGGCTTCACGGGGTTTCGCTTCTCGTCGAGGGTGATGGTGCCGGCCACCCCGGGGAAGTCCTTGGTGGCGGCGATCGCGTCGCGCAGCGCGGGGCCCGAGGAGTCAGTGGCGCGCTTCAAGGCATCGATCACCACGCGCGCCGAGTCGTAGCCCAGCGCCGCGAGGGAGTCGGGCACGTTGCCGTACTTGGCCTGGTACTTCTTGATGAAGTCCTGCACCCGCGGAGACGGATCGTCCGCCGAGTAGTGGTTCGACACGTAGCTGCCCTCGACCGCCTGGCCGCCCAGCTCGAAGAGCTTCTCGCTGTCCCAGCCGTCGCCGCCCATCAGGGTGACCTTGAGGCCCAGTTCCCTGGCCTGCTCGGCGATCAGCGCCACGTCCTGGTAGTAGCCCGGCACGTACACGCCCTCGGGCTTGAGCTTCTTCACGTTGGTCAGCTGCGAGCGGAAGTCGGTGTCGCCCTTCGAGTACGCCACCACCCCGACGATCTGGCCGCCCATCTCGACGAACTTCTTGTTGAACACCTCGGTGAGGCCTTCCGAGTACGCGCTCTTCTTGTCGGTGAGGATCGCGACCTTCTTGAACTTGAGCGTCTCGCGCGCGTACTTCGCCATCACGAAGCCCTGGAAGGGATCGATGAAGCAGACGCGGAAGATGTAGTCGCCGACCTCGGTCACCTTGGGGTTGGTGGACGAGGGCGAGACCATCGGGATCTTCGCTTCCTGCGCCTTGGGGGCCATCGCCAGCGAGTTCGAAGAGGCGACCTCGCCGAGAATGGCGACGACCTTGTCCTGGGTGATCAGCCGCGTGGTGGCTGACGCCGCTTCCTCGGGCTTGCTCTGATCGTCGTACACGCGCACCGCGAGCTTCTTGCCCTTCACGCCGCCCGACGCGTTCGCCTCTTCCAGCGCCAGCTCGATGCCGTTGCGGGTGGAGATGCCGAAGGCGGCCTCGCTGCCGGTGAGCGAGCCGACTTCTCCGAGGAGCAGGGTGTCGCCCTCGGCGACCGGCGGCGCGTCAGCGGGCTTCGGCTCAGCCTTGACCTCCGCGGGCCTGGCGTCGGGAGCCCTGGTGTCCGCGGTCGGCTTCTTCTCGCAGCCGGTGCACATCGTCAGGGCGGCGAGTGCTGCAAAGAGGGTCAAGCGCATGCGGGCCTTGTAGGGCTATGAAGGGCCCATTCCAAGAGAGAAGGCTCATGAACGAACTCGAATTCCCCATCCACAAGCCCGCTCGTACTTCGCTGACCGTGGTCGCGGTGCTGCTGATGGTGTTGTGCGTCACCTTCCCCGCGGCCATCTAACTGCTGGTGCGCCTGACCCAGATGAAGGTGAAGCTCACGGCCTCCGGCCTGGAGGCCGTGAGCTTCCTCACCGATAAGGTCGAGTTCGATCAGGTCGCGCGCTTCGGCGTGCTGCACGTGCCGGTGGTGGC
>VFKJ01000688.1 GCA_009885595.1 Myxococcales bacterium
GCCCAGGTTCTGGGAAGGGCTGTCAACGGAAGGGACATTCCGAGGGGTATTTCGCGGAGAATTTCCGGCAGCATTTCGAGGGTAAGAGGCGTCGCAGTGATCTCCCGGCGCGACGTCATCGTGAGCTTCCTGGGCGCCGCGGCGCTGCAGGCGTGCCGGCGAAGGCCCGCGCCGCCCGAGGTGCCCGGCGCGCTGGTGGATCGCGTTCACGAGGTCGGTCACCTGCTGCGAGGGGGCGAGCTGCCGCGCGCCAGTGAAGACGCGGCGCGGCTCGACTGCCTGGTGGTGGGCGCCGGCGCGGCGGGTCTGTCGGCGGCGTGGCGGCTGGCGGGCGCGGGGCTCGAGTCGCTGCTGGTGCTGGAGCTCGAGGACGTGCTCGGCGGCACCGCGCAGAGCGGGAAGAACGAGCTGTCCGTGTTTCCCTGGGGAGCGCACTACCTGCCCGCGCCGCTCAGCGACGCGGGTCCCGTGCCGCGGCTGCTGCGCGAGCTCGGCGTGGTGACCGGCCTCGACCAGACCGGCGCGCCGACCTTCGCCGAAGAGGTGCTCATTCACGAGCCGGAGGAGCGGCTGTTCTACAAAGGCGAATGGTACGAGGGCCTCTACCTGCGCGCAGGCGCGAGCGCGGAGGACCTGGCGCAGCTGCACCGCTTCGAGGCGCTCACCGCGACGCTCGCGGCCGCGCGCGACGGCAAGGGACGCAAGGCCTTCGCGGTGCCCATCGAGACGGGCAGCGACGACGCGGAGTGGACGCAGCTCGATCGCCTCAGCATGGCCGAGTGGCTCGCGCGCGAGGGCCTCACCTCTCCGCGGCTCTCGTGGATGGTCGACTACGCCTGCCGCGATGACTACGGCGCCACGGCGCAGCACACCAGCGCGTGGGCGGCGCTCTGGTACTTCTGCGCGCGGCAGACCGGGCAGGAGAAGAACGACGGCTACCTGTCCTGGCCCGAGGGGAACGGCAAGCTGATCGCCCAGCTCGCCAGGGGCGTGGGCGCCGAGCGGGTGAAGAAGGGCGTGCTGGTGCACACGGTGGAGAAGGCGGAGGGCGGCTGGCACGCGCACGCGCTCGACGTGAAGACCCGCGCGCCGCTGCGCTTCTTCGCCAGGCAGGTGGTGCTGGCGACGCCGCGTCACGTGGCGGGCCGCGTGCTCGCCGCGTGGAGGACGCAGCGGCCGAAGTTTCTCGACGCCTTCACGAGTGGGCCGTGGGTGGTGGCGAACCTGTCGCTCTCAAAGAGACCGCGCGGCCGGGGCTTCCCGCTGGCGTGGGACAACGTGCTCTACGACTCGAAGTCGCTGGGTTACGTGATGGCCAGCCACCAGGCGCAGCGCGCGAGCGACCACGGGCCGGCGGTCGCCACCTGGTACTACCCGCTCGTGGAAGGTGACCCGGTGGCGGCGCGGGAGCGGCTGCTGGCGACCACCTACGAAGACTGGCGCGCCATCATCCTCGCCGACCTGCTGCCCGCGCACTTCGGAATGGAGAAGCAGCTGCAACGCATCGAGGTGATGCGGTGGGGCCACGCGATGGTGCGGCCGGTGCCGGGGTTCATCTGGGGCGAGGCGCGCAGGCAGGCGCAGGTGCCGCTCGAGGGCTCGCTGCACTTCGCGCACTCGGACCTCGGCGGCCTGGCGCTGTTCGAGGAAGCGAACTGGCACGGGGTGCGCGCGGCGGAAGCAGTGCTGGCGGGGTTGGAGCGCGCCTCCTCCTCCTGGCTCTGACCAACTGTCCTCCCTCTCCCCTGCGGGGGAGAGGGTCGGGGAGAGGGCTTACCCTTTTCTTTCTGCTACACGCACCTGCGTGCGGTACCCGTCACTGCTCCTCCTGCTGCTGTCCGGCTGCAATCTGGTGAAGGGTCCACCCCGCGATCACGAGTGCCGCTCGACGCTGCGACAGATCATCGGGCTCGAGTTCGCCTACTACTCCGAGCGCAACGCCTACTCGGTGCACCCGGTGGCGATCGGCTTCGCGCCCAACCAGGGCAACCGCTACCTCTATCTCTTCGCCCCCGAGGGCCAGCTCACCCGTCGCGACGAGCTCGCGTCTCCGCCGCTGGGCGAGTCGGTGGGCTACGGCCCCGACTCGAAGAAGCGCAACGTGCTGCTGGAAGACCTGCTGCTCAAGCTGCCGCCCGACCTCCGCGCGGCGACCGGCCTGCGCGGCACCTGCCCCGACTGCGACCTCACCATCGCCTGCGTGGCGAACCTCGACGACGACCCCGACGTCGACGTGTGGACCATCTCCACGAAGGATCGCCCCGAGGCCGCGCGCGGGACGCCCATTCACCACCTCAAGGACCTGTGAGAGCACTCCTCCTTCTCTGCCTTCCGTTGTTCGCGTGCCTGCGCCCGCCCGCTCCTTCCCTGGTGGTCGACGCCGGACCGCCGCCCGACGACTGCACGGCCACCACGGCGCTGGTGCCCGGCGTGCCCGGCAGCCCGGGCCACCTCATCGCCTCGGAGTTGAACCCCAACGGCGCCAGCGAGCTGGCGACCCTCATGCGCACCATGGTGGCCGACTGGAAGGACGCGCGCGTGAAGCTGGAAGCGGACGCCGGCGTCGCGGCGCGCCTGCCAGTGCATCGCAAGCTTCGCTGCAGCTGGCCCACCGCCGCCACCGACCGCAACCCCGCCTTCGATGGGCTCGCGGTGGGCTACCTCGCGAAGGTGAAGGCCTTCGACGCGAAGCCTTCCCGGGAGACGTACGAGGGCGTGCTGGACGGCTGCAAGGCGTGCCACGACGTCAGCTGCGGCGGCCCCCTCGAGCTGATCCAGGGCATGCGCTGGCCGTAGCGCCGTTTCAGAACGGAACGGCAGGGAACGCCGCGCGCGGACGAGGGTGAAGGCAACCCAGCGCAGCGCGGTGCGCGCGCGTCATCACCTGCGACACCTTGTCGCAGCGCGCGGTGGCACCAGATGCGCAATGACGCGGCGGCATGTGGCGGCTGCTCCTCATCCTCTGGGTGCTCACGTCGGCGGCGGCGCAGGCGGCGGCGTGCTGCATGTCGGCCTCGGTGGTGGGCACCGGGCGGCTGGTGGTGTGGGAAGACGCGGCCGCCGGGCTCTCGAC